>JAGPGC010000141.1 GCA_018056205.1 Candidatus Atribacteria bacterium
CTCTCCACCATCTCCAGTTTTATTTTCACTCTCGTACGGTCAAAGAAGATGTTAATATCTATTTAAAAAATTCCCAATCCATTGCTGATTTTATCCGTTTCCTTGGAGCTCATCAAAGTTACTTAGAGTTAGAAAAAATTATGGTTGAAAAATCAACTATGAATGAAATTACCCGCTGGGTGAACTATGAAACGGCTAATTTAAACAAAATTGTCACATCTTCATTACGACAAAGAAAAAAAATACAAATTCTTAGTCCTAAGGACCTTCCTTATCACCTTCAAGAGATTGCCAGGTTACGCTTAAAAAATCCCTGTTGCTCATTACGTGAAATTGGCAATCTTTGCCATCCACCACTTTCCAAATCAGAAATTCATCGTCGTCTAAAAGAAATTGAAAAAATTGCTGACCAAAAAGGGTTTACAGAAAATGAGACTTGACATAAAATATTAAATATAATTAGTTTAAAATTGATAAGCTCTTTTGATTAACCTAAACTCTAAGTTATAATAAGTTATAATAATGGAAATATGCTATATTTATTAAAATGGTTTTAATGAAATCCATCTTGAATCTCCCCGGTTGGATTTCATATTGGCCTTTTTCGAAATTCGGTTTAAAGGCCCCCCTATTAAGATTTTAAGGAGGAATATAGATGGCAAATGTTATTTTAAAAGATATTGTAAAAAAGTTTGGAGATGTTATGGCCGTTAACAAAATTAGTCTTGATATCAAAGATCAGGAATTTGTTGTATTGGTTGGTCCTTCCGGTTGTGGAAAAACTACCACACTCCGTATGATTGCTGGATTGGAAGAAATCGATGCCGGCGAAATTTTTATTGGAGATACTTTGGTAAACGATGTCCCTCCCAAAGATCGGGACATCGCTATGGTTTTCCAAAATTATGCTTTGTATCCTCATATGGATGTTTATAATAATATGGCTTTTGGTTTAAAACTTCGTAAATTTCCCAAAAGTGATATTGATCAACGGGTCAAAGATGCAGCAGAAATACTTGGTATTCAAGAGCTTCTCCAAAGAAAACCTAAGCAGTTATCTGGTGGTCAAAGGCAACGAGTTGCAGTTGGTCGAGCAATAGTTCGTCATCCTAAAGTGTTTTTATTTGACGAGCCGCTTTCCAACCTGGATGCAAAATTAAGGGTTCAAATGAGAGCCGAGCTTTCTAAGTTACATGATCGGTTAAAAACTACCATGATCTATGTAACTCACGACCAAGTTGAAGCCATGACCATGGGAGACCGGATCGTGGTCTTGCGCGATGGTTTAATCCAGCAAGTTGGAAGTCCACTTGAATTGTATAACAAGCCAACTAATAAATTTGTCGCCGGGTTTATCGGAACTCCATCGATGAACTTCCTGGATGTCGTTTTGAAAAAAGAAGGAGACGATCTTTATCTTGATGGCCAGTCATTCAAGCTCACCGTTCCTGCTGAATTTAAAGAAAAGTTGCTTCCCTATGTCAATCAGGAATTAACCTTTGGCGTTCGTCCTCAGGATCTCTTTGATAGTGAAGTAAGTAAAGAAATTGTAAGGGTGGGAAACACCATTGATACTACCGTCGATGTTGTCGAGCCCTTGGGTTCAGAACAAATTATTTATCTCACCACTGGACCTCATACCTTGGTTGCTGTCCTAGACATGCAAACTCGAACTGGGGTTGGTGATGACCTCAAAATCGCTGTTGATACCTCAAAAATTCATTTGTTTAAATCGGATACTGAAATTGCAGTTATTTGATATTCGAAGGCGTGCCACAGGCACGCCTTTTCTTCATTCGACTTGGCTGCTTTAATTCAGCGGTTATTTTCCTCTTGGGTTAACCGGTAATATAGAAAAGTAGGCATTTTGTTAGCATCTGGTAATAAAAAATTTTCCTTAAGATTGCATTTGACGAGATTTTGCGATGTTGTATAATAGAAAACTAATTAGTGATAATGATTATCTATTTTCCTATAAGGGAGGTTTTCGAAGTGAAGGTTGGAATTAATGGATTTGGTAGGATTGGACGTTTAGCATTTAGAAGGATGCTCGAAGTGGGTGGCTTTGACGTTGTGGCCGTCAATGACCTAACCAGTACTAAAGTTTTAGCTCATCTATTAAAATATGATTCAGTCCATGGTCCGATACCCAACGATGTATCTGCAACTGATGATGCCATCGTAGTTGATGGAAAACCCATCAAAGTATTCGCTTTAAAAGATCCCTCCCAGCTTCCCTGGAAAGACTTGGGAGTTGAGTTGGTAATCGAGTCAACCGGAAAGTTTACCGACCGAGCAGGAGCATCCAATCATATCAACGCTGGAGCAAAAAAAGTAATTATTTCTGCACCAGCCAAGGAACCTGATATCACTATTGTCATGGGGGTAAACCATAAGGATTATAAGCAAGACCAACACCATATCATTTCTAATGCTTCCTGTACCACCAACTGTTTAGCTCCGGTCGCCAAAGTCATCAATGATAATTTTAAAATTATCAGCGGTCTCATGACTACCATTCATGCCTATACTAATGATCAGGTTATTCTTGACTTCCCCCATAAGGATCTTCGCCGAGCTCGAGCAGCTGGGATGTCAATGATACCAACTACTACCGGCGCAGCAAAAGCTTTAGGCGAAGTAATTCCTGATTTAAAAGGAAAATTAAATGGTTTTGCCATCCGAGTACCAGTTTCCGATGTTTCTATTGTGGATTTAGTAGCAACTGTAGAGAAACCTACCACGGTTGAAGAAGTTAATGCAACTTTGAAAAAAGCTTCAGAAAATGGAGATCTTAAGGGATACTTAGCTTACTCTGATCTACCTTTGGTTTCAATCGATTTCCTCCATTGTGCCAATTCTGCAACAGTTGATGCTTTGTCCACATTAGTCGTTGGTAACAATTTGGTAAAAGTTTGTGCCTGGTATGATAACGAATGGGGTTATTCCTGTAGAATAGTCGATTTAGCCAGTTGGGTTATGAAATGAGGAGTATTAATATGGCCCGACCACCGATTGCAGCTGGAAATTGGAAAATGAATAAAACTGTCGAAGAAGCCTCGGAATTTACCGAGGCTTTTCTTAGATTATCACCAAATACCTCAGATATTGAGATTATTCTGTGTCCACCTTATGTTTCTCTTTACCCTCTTTCTCAAAAATTAGCTCAAACTGGAATTAAATTAGCAGCTCAAAATTGCCATTGGGAAACCAAAGGCGCTTTTACTGGAGAGATTTCGGTTCCTATGCTTAAAGCAGTTCAGTGTCAGTACGTCATTTGCGGCCATTCGGAACGCCGTCATATTTTTGGAGAAACTTCCGAAGATATTGGCAAAAAGGTTAAAACGGTAATTTATTTTGGTCTTAATCCCATCCTTTGTGTTGGGGAAACCTTAGAAGAAAGAGAAGCTGGTCAGACTGAGGCAGTGGTTTTCGATCATTTATCAAAAGGTATCGTCAACCTCAGCAAAGAAGAAGCGTTATCATTGGTAGTTGCTTATGAGCCGGTCTGGGCAATTGGAACTGGAAAGGCTGCCACTCCTCAAGATGCCCATCAGGTCATTTCTTACCTCCGACAACAATTAGCCAAACAATTCGATAAAGAAACCGCTGAAAAAATCAGGATTTTATACGGTGGAAGTGTAAC
>JAGPGC010000011.1 GCA_018056205.1 Candidatus Atribacteria bacterium
GAACTGGGCTATTACCTCTCTCAATATGCCGGGCGTCCTTCACCTCTTTATTACGCTTCTCGATTGAGTGAAAAAAGTGGAGGAAGAAAAATTTATCTCAAACGCGAAGATCTAAATCATACTGGTTCCCATAAAATAAACAATACCCTAGGGCAGGTCTTATTAGCCAAAAAAATGGGAAAGAAGAGAATTATTGCTGAAACCGGGGCTGGACAACATGGAGTTGCCACTGCAACTGTTTGTGCCCTATTTGGAATGGAATGTCAAGTGTATATGGGTGCTGTTGATGTAGAAAGGCAAAAACTCAATGTGTATCGGATGCAGATTTTAGGAGCTAAGGTTACCCCGGTTACGACTGGCACTCAAACCTTAAAAGATGCAATTAACGAAGCATTGCGCGATTGGGTGAGTAATGTAGATAACACCCATTATGTCATAGGATCAGTAGTAGGTCCCGATCCTTATCCTCGCATGGTTCGCGATTTTCAAGCGATCATTGGTGGTGAAGCTCGTCAGCAGATCCTTGATGCTGAAGGAAAATTACCAGATAAAGTGATTGCCTGTGTTGGAGGAGGAAGTAATGCAATGGGGATTTTTCATGCTTTTCGAAATGATACCCAGGTAGAACTCATTGGTGTCGAAGCGGGGGGATTGGGACTGGATAGTGGGAAACATTCGGCGAGTATTGGAAAAGGTTCGAAGGGGATTCTTCATGGGAGCTTGAGTTATATTCTTCAGGACCAATATGGTCAAATCCTTGCAACCCATTCAGTCGCCGCGGGTCTTGATTATCCAGGAGTTGGACCGGAACATAGCTTTCTTTCAGTCGACGGACGAGCACGATATGCAGCAGTTACCGATCCAGAAGCTGTTGAAGCTTTCTTAGCTCTTTCCCATTTGGAGGGTATTATTCCAGCTCTGGAAAGTGCTCACGCAGTCGCGTATGTGTTGCAAATGGCTCCAAGTACTCCACAAGATTCAATTATTTTAATCTGTTTATCAGGCCGAGGTGATAAAGACGTGGAAGAAGTTATTAAATATCAGGAAGGGATGAAAAAAAATGACTGATCGGTTAGCGGAAACTTTAAACGCCAAGAAAATTGGAAAAAAGAAACTTTTCCTTCCTTATTTAACCTTTGGATATCCAAATATCCCGATATTTTTAGATTTATTGAAAGTATGCCAGGATCAAGGCGTTGATGCTATTGAAATTGGGATTCCCCATTCTGACCCAGTTGCCGACGGTCCGATACTTCAAGAATCTTCTTATCATGCTTTGAAAAATGGTGTTACACCGGAGATGATTCCAGAGGTTCTCTCCAGTTTCGAGTTAAATGTTCCTCTTATTGCCATGACCTACGGAAATATAGTTTTTCAGTATGGAATTGAGCGCTTTGGAAAGGATTATCGCCAAGCTGGTTTTCAAGGTTTAATCGTTGCTGATTTCCCTTTGGAAACTTCCCAGATGCTTGATAATCTGAAAGAAATGCTTTCAGTTATCATCCTTGCTTCAACTAATACATCTGCTGAAAGACTACAAAAAATTGGGCAAGAAAGCCGTGGTTTCGTTTATATCGTCTCTGGAAAAGGAATCACTGGAAAAACCAATATCGACCTTGAACAAATCAAACCGGTGATTACGGAGTTGAGAAAGTCGACCATGATTCCTCTCCTCATCGGTTTTGGTGTTAATTCGCCTGAAATGGCCCGAGAATTAGCACTAGTTGCTGATGGAGTGATTGTGGGGAGTGCAGTAGTCCGTT
This sequence comes from Candidatus Atribacteria bacterium, assembly GCA_018056205.1. Classification (GTDB taxonomy): domain Bacteria; phylum Atribacterota; class Atribacteria; order Atribacterales; family Atribacteraceae; genus Atribacter. Next base: position 1,764 of record JAGPGC010000011.1, read on the forward strand.
TTGTTGCTCACCACATCGATGACCCTGAATTGATGAACAAATTTGCCGGTTATCTATCCCAATATCGTCAAGCACTCGATCAAGTGAGTGTTATTTAGGTTTTAAAAGGGGCTTATTCATTAATAACCCCATTTTATAAAGAGAAGGAAGGCGAAAGAAAAATGAAAAAATTATTATTCTCAATTTTAGCTTGTATTATTATTTTAGTTATTTAGTCGGCATTTGCTGAAGAAACAAAAACCGTAGCCATGCTAACTCCCTACTTGGCTTCAGTAACAACCAGATGGTTAAAACCTTCGAAAAAGAAGCAAAAGCCAAGGGATGGGATGTGGTTACTGTAGACACCAAGGGTGATTTTGGAGCTCTGGCAAGCCGGATGGAAGATATGGTCGCTCGGAAGGTTGACACAATCGTATTGGGATCAGCAGCCTCCAACCAACTTAAAGATCAAATAAAGAAGTCAAATGAAGCTGGCATCCCGGTTTTAGGAGCCGATGCCGGTTGGATTCCGGGAGTGACCTGCAATATCACTTCTGACAACTATGTTATGTCGGCGATGATGACCACATTTTTGTTTAATGCAATTGATCGAAAAGGGAATATTGTGGTTTTCATTCACCGGCCTCACCATGGAGTGAGAAAAAGAACATTGATTTTGGATGCCATTTTAATTGAAAATCCGGATATTAAAGTCATCACTGAGCACCACGTTCAAGTTCCAGGTCCCATGGGAGATGCACGAAAGGCAATGGAAAGCATCTTGGTTGCCAACCCTCAACCTGGCTCCATTCAGCCGGTTTCGAAAAAATAGGTATTTTCCAATTCCCAATCGAAAGAAAGAAAAGAAGCTGGCCAAAGAAATGATCACCAATCTGAATATACGAACATCGGGAGCAGAACGGAATGTGGCCACACTAAGCGGGGGAAACCAGCAAAAGGTGGTCTTATCCAAGTGGATTGGATATGGTGCCAAGGTCTTATTGTGTAATGAACCGACTTGTGGTGTCGATGTTGTTTCGAGAAGAGAGATTTACCGTTTTCTCTATGATCTTGCCCGTAAGGGGACGGGAATTATTGTTTGTTCAGCGGACATTGAAGAAGTATTAGCAATTAATTAGTCATCGTATAGGAGTTATGAGCCAAAGAGAGCTCGTTGGACTATTTCCTAATGAAAATATAACCAAAACAGAAATTTTATCACTATGCTGTTTAAGGAATGGAACAGAATGAGTAATAAAATTCTAAGATAATATGGAACTCTTATTGTTTTATTGGTGGTTGTGGTCATATTCTCAGTTTTAAAACCCGGAGCTTTTCCAACCTTTGCCAATTTGGTCAATATTACTCGTCAAATTTCACTTCTCACTATTATTTCGGTTGGGGTGACCATTGCCATGGTGGTTGCCGAATTCGATCTTTCTATTGGAGCGGTAGCTAGTTTCGGTGGTGTCTTGGCTGCAGGGTTTGCTGTTCAAGGAATGAATATCGTTCTCTCAATACTCATTCCAATTGGACTGTCGTTTATATTCGGAATGGGGAACGGATATCTGATCACCCGCTTTCGGATATTTTCATTCATTGCTACTCTTTCAACAGGAACAGTGTTAGGAGGAATTACCTTTTGGTATACTGGAGGGGCAACTATTTTTGGTGGTATACCTGATTCTTTTCTGTGGCTCGGTCAAGCGAAAATCGGCTTTGTTCCGATTCCGACCATTCTGATGATAATAGTGGTGGTTTTTTTCTGGTTTGTTTTTAGCTGGACGGAGTTTGGTCGCCGTTTATACGCGATTGGGGGGAACCCGGTGGCGTCTCGATTGAGCGGCGTTCATGTGAGTCGAGATAAAACTTATGCATTCGGGCTTTCTTCGCTTTTATCGGCTTTTACCGGAGTAATTTTGGCATCTCGGCTTGGTTCTGCCCATCCTACCGCCGAAAGCGGAATGCTTCTTCAGGCGTATGCTGCTGTTTTCTCAGGAATGACAGCATTTAAGGCTGGCATCCCTAATATCTGGGGTACCTTCATCGGGAGTCTGCTCATCGGGGTTGTTGCGAATGGATTGAACATGCTGCAGGTTCCCTATTTTCTTCAAGACATCGTGACTGGAATGATTGTTATTCTTGAGGTCATATTGCAGCATATCGATGAATGGAAGGAATAATTAACGAAATAGAAGCCATACCACTTTCATGACAGCAGATGAGGATAAAAACCCATATTAAATCCGTCATTGTGAGACCTCGTTTTATGAGGTCGTGGCAATCTCATCTTTTAAAACTTGAAATAAAAGCAAAAACATAAAAAGATGAGATCCTCACGCGGAAAAGCACCGCTCAGGATGACGGCACTGTAAACAGTTACTGGATTTACAGGATAAACCCTCATGCTGCTTCGCAGGACCGTTTAAATATGAAAACTTTGAGGGTCTATCTTTTCGGTATTTAAAATATTTTTATCTAACACTGTGGTTTGAATTTCTGAAACAATTGTTTAGAAGGAAGCTGATGTAATGAAATTGATTCCAAAACAACCCGGAGTTCTTGGAATAGATGTTGGAACTAGCGGGATGAAAATGGCTTTTTATGATTTTGAAGGGAATGAAATCCTTATGACGAGAGAAGAATATCCAACTTATCATCCCCTTCCAGGATGGATTGAGCAATCGCCGGAGGATTGGTGGAATGCGGTCATTCATGGGTTGAATACTTTTTGGAAGAGGAATTTAAATCCTCATCAAATTGCGGCAATTGGTTTGAGCGGCCAGATGGAAAACTGCTTACTTCTTGATCAATCGAGTAAACCCCTTCATCGAGTATTACTCTACTCCGATTCTCGTGCAACTCGAGAAGCCGATTTGATAAATAGAAAAAAAAGAATCTTACAATTTTTTGGAAATCGAATTCACCATGCTACGACGATAGCAAAACTACTCTGGATAAAAAGAATCATCCAGAATGGTATCATTCAGCTGAAACAATGATCAGTGGCGCCAAGGATTATATTATTTTCCGTTTCACTAACCATCTTGTAACCGACCCGACCAATGCTTCAACGACTGGTTCTATGAATATTCTTTCAAAACAATGGGGAAAGTCTATTATAGAAGATATCGGTTTGCACAGTTCACTTTTCCCCGCCATCGTTTCGGCAAAGGAGCAGGTCGGTGTCGTTAGTAAAGATGCCTCAATACAAACCGGAATCACTACCGGATGTCCGGTTTTTTGTGGGTTGGGGGATGCCGGTGCATCACAGGTAGGAGCGGGAGTGATCGGCTCCGATCGTATGCATTTTTATCTGGGGGAACCACCGGCTAGGTTGCAATGGTAAAACCTGATTACTATCTACCCCAATCTGAAGGACTTTTTATTCTCAACGGCCCGGATTTACGACAATATTTATATATTGCACCATTGCTCAACGCCGGCCGTGCCTATGATTGGATTTTAAGGATTACAACAGGAGACAAGAAAAAAAATATCGCGAGATGGAACACCTTTTCTCTACCGTCTCTTGTGGATCGAATGGGGTATGCTTTTTGCCCTATTTAGTTGGAGAACGATGTCCCCATCGAGATTCAAATACAACCGGTGTATTTTTTGGCCTCACAGATCAGACAACCGATCTTGAGATGATCCGAGCAACTATAGAGGGAGTGACGTTTGGAATTCGGCAGTCTCTTGAAATAATGATGGATTCGACTATACTGAATGAGATTGTTTTAATCGGTGGTGGAAGTCAGAGCAAGCTTTGGTGTCAAATGATAGCCGATGTATGCGGAAGTAAAGTAACAGTTCCAATTGGAAGTTCCGTAGGTCCTTGTTTCGGTGCTGCGCTTTGCGCCTTGGTGGGGATGAAGGTAAAGAGAGATTTTTCCGATATTGAACCTTTATGGACTCAAGGCCGACAATTTTACCCTCAAGAAAAGAACCGAGAGGTATATCAAAACTTGTTTCAATTCTACACAAAACTGTATCCAACATTAAAACCTTTATTTAAGAAGAATAAAAATGACGAAGGATCGAGATGATATGATGATCCAAAAAAACTGAAAATAGTAACAACCAAAGCAATGAGACATTATTATCTTAAAGAATCGTTAAATTTTGCTCTTTCATATTAAAATAAATTCTAATTCTTAAGAATTAATATATTTAATGAAATTGACGATTATCTCCATAGAATTGGTGATATTTAATTATAATCAAAAGGAGAGGATTTCGGTCTATTTGTATAATTCTATAATAATTCTAAAAAAGGTTGATGGGAAAAATAAGTTGAATTTTTGTAAACTCCCATGGTGTATGCATATTAACAAACCTTTCGTATTAATAAAAAAATAATAACTAGGTTACTTTTACCATGTTGCTATTTGAAAAAAGGAGGGTTATAAATTGCGGTATTTTAAGGTTCTGGTACCTATCATTGTTCTTATCCTGGCACTAATTGTCGAAGGAGGATGTTTTCAAAAACCAATATTTTCACCAAGTAAATCCACCATCAAAGGAAAAATTGTCAATCAGATTATTCATAAGTTGGAAAAAAAGATGAGTGAACAAGCAGTAACCGACGCTGTAATCAATGTAATTGATCCTAAGACGGGTTTTACTCTGGCTCGGTCAACAACCGATCAAAATGGTTTTTATTCTCTTCACGTCCCATCAGGAGGACCTTATGTAGTTCAAGCCGAGAAAGAAAAATTAAGATTAACAAAAGTTATTCCAGTTATAAAAGCCGGAGAAACCAAAATTATTCAATTAACCGATGCTCGAAATACTGCCTTGGCTTTAATATTTCAAGAATTAAAAAAAAGAGGTCAGTTTACCGAAGATTTCGATGAGAATTGCTATTTAAATAACCAATATTTTTCTGATTTAGAAAGTTCGGTTAATGCAGCATTATTAAATAGTAAAGATCCAGCTAAAAATCAAATGGTTCAGAATTATACGCTCTTGGTTCTTTCCCAGTCTGGCTTAGACCCCCAAAACAATCTTGGGCAAACAGCCTCTCTTTATCCGGCTTACCGAGCGGATAAAAAAAGTGGGTTTTCCACTCTTAAACTGCAATTAAATGATCAAGCTGCAGCCTTTGCTATGGATTTCAGTGAGAACGAATCATCGACTCAAACCATTATTACCCTTACCGTACCCTACGGAACCGATGTTTCCAACCTGGTTGCGACTTTCACGACTTCAGAAGGTTCAACGGTAACGGTTGGAAGCGTAATCCAGGAGAGTGGAGTAACTCCCAACGATTTCTCCCGACCGGTAGAATATATGGTAACGGCTCAAGACGGTGTTTCTAAAAAGACCTATACTATTTCGGTGGTGGTTGCTCCCAATACTGAGTGTGAAATCAAAGAAATGAAATTTTCCTCTTTCGATTCAGAGGTAATTGGGGTTATTGCTGATAATAATATTACCCTTACCGTACCCTACGGAACCGATGTTTCCAACCTAGTTGCGTCTTTTGCATTTTCGGAAGAAGCAACTGTTACAGTGGGAAACGTAGTTCAAGTGAGTGGAATAACTCCCAATGACTTCTCCCAACCGGTGGAATATCTTGTCACCGCCCAGGATGGGATTAATAAAAAGACCTTTACTGTTAGTGTAGATATCGCTCCCAATACTGAATGCAAACTAATTACTTTTGGTTTTGTTGATCCACCGGTTAAAGTGAAGGTAACTGATGAAGAAGAATCATCATCACGACCCTGATTTAATGACCTAAAAATGTACCTTGATCAAAAAGTCTATCCTGAAAAACCCACGGGCTTGATATATCAAGCCCCAACAAAAAATTAAAAAAACGGGGGAGTACAAATAGATTGCGCTCCTTCAATTTTGTTGTTTGTTAAGACACGATTAATCATGACACCAAATTGGTTTATAGGAATATGAATAACAAGAATACACCTCAAAAAGACAAGTTTATTTTAAACAGTGACCGAATACAGGCACTTACCGATGGAATCTTTGCCATTGCCATGACCCTCATGGTTTTGGGTATTGACCTTCCCAAGTCATTAAATGAAGTTGATTCCAATTCACTTGGGAAATATCTCCTCAGCCTGAGACAAGACTTCTTTCATTATTTTTTGAGTTTTATCCTATTATCTCTTTTTTGGGTTGAACATCATCAGCAGTTTTATTACATAAAAAAAATTAATCGTAAGGTACTCTGGATTAATATATTCAATCTCTTATTTGTTGCTTTGTTTCCCTTTTCTACTTCACTTATGGGAGACTACGCTTCCCAATCAATTGCAGCTGTTTTCTTTATATCCAACCTGCTGGTGATCGAAATATTTTTTTATCTAAACTGGGTTAATGCTATTTCTCATAAAGAATTAATTGTTTCTGATATAAATGAAGGAATCATTTTTGAAAAAAAATCACATCATCTTTTTTTCATTATTATGTCACTGATATGTTTAGTTCTGGCCTTTATAATTCCGGAATGGAGTACCCTTCCTTTTGTTCTTACTTTTTTTCATCGTTCAATTTTAAAAGATAAGAAAAATCTTCAAAATAAATAATAACTATCCCTTAACCGCTCCTGCAGTGAGTCCTTCGACCAGATATTTTTGGAGGAGTAAGAAGACGACTAAAACCGGGAGAGTTGCCACGACACTGGCTGCCATCATATCCTCCCAGCGAACGTCAAATTCCCCCACAAAAGAAAGAACAATCCCCGGCGGTAGAGTTCGCATCGCATCTTGAGACATCAGGGTGAGAGCGAACATAAACTCATCCCAGGCAGACAAAAATGCAAAAATACCAATAGCCACAATTCCCGGAGAAACTAACGGAATGACGACCCGCCATAGAGCACTCATTCGACTACAACCGTCGACCAAGGCTGCCTCTTCGAGCTCAACTGGAATTTTATCGAAAAAGCCTTTGATCATCCATATACAAAAGGGGAGAGAGAAGCTGGTGTAGGCGATAATCAAGCCGGTATAGGTATTTAAAAGTTTCAAGCGCATAAACATGATGTAGAAAGTAATTAAAAACATAGGAAGGGGAAACATCTGAGTCATGAGAATAACAGTGAATAGGCTTTTTCTCCCTCGCCGGTGAAAACGGGAGAGTGCGTATCCAGAAAAAATGGCCAAGAGGATACAAAATAGAACGGTTGCGCTGCAAACAATTAAGCTGTTTTTAAAATAGGTTAAGAAATTAACCCCACCAGCACCTGCTCGGGAAATAAAAATTCGTTGATAAGCACTCGTCGTTGGATTACGAGGAATCCAACGTGGTGGTGTTTCAAACAAATCATGGTGTTCTTTAAATGAAGTGGAGACCATCCAAATAATGGGGAACATCACGGCAGCAAGCAAAAGAATAATGACGATGTATTGAACAGTTCCAGATACGAATCTAATGGTTCGGTAGTGCGACAATTTAATCACCTTCCCCGAATTTTAAGGCTTTGATATAAGTAAGACTAAAAATGAGCATGGCAATGAGAGAGAGCGAGCCCATAGCGGCACCCATGCCCATATCATAATTCCGAAAAGCGGTTCGATAAATTTGAATTCCCATCGTCGTCGTCTGATAAACGGGACCGCCCTTGGTGAGAATCCAAATGATGGTAAAGTTTTGAAATTCCCAGATTATTTCTAAGATGGTTACAATGATAATAATTTCCTTGAGGCTGGGCAAAATAACGTATCGGAGTCGTTGAAAAAAAGTTGCCCCATCAATGGTCGAGGCTTCAAAGAGTTCCTTGGGAATAGTCTCAAGACCGGCTAAAAGCATCAGCATAAAGAAGGGAAAGTATTTCCAACTTGTTGCCAGAATTACCGAAGGCATAGCTAAACTGGGATTAATCAGCCAAGACTGGAATTGGTTGATTAATCCCAGGTCTTTAAGGAGGAAGTTTAAAATACCATATTGAGGATTGAAAATCCAAAGCCATAGCAAAGCCACAACTGTTGATGGGATAACCCAAGGGAGAAGAAACAGGCTGCGGAAGAGACTTCGGTTTCGGATTGGACCATACAGAAGGAGGGCAATGAGGAAACCGAAAAAGAACGAAACCCCGGTAGAACCGATACAATAAAGAAATGTTCGGTACAGGGATATCCAGAAAATCCGGTTTCCAAAGAGCAACATCCGAAAATTCTGCAAACCATTCAAAACTATCCCCCGTGCTGGATCGGTAAGTCGGTAATAATGAAAGCCGAGAAAGATCCCATTGATCAAGGGGTAGCCAATGGTAAGAAACAAAATGGTTACTGATGGGAGTATAAGAAAGAGATAGAGCCTCTTATCGCTTCGCTTTTTGCCGATTCGCATTTTCGTTCTTCTCCCTGTTGAGTATGTTACATGGATAGTTCGATTTTGATCTGACGAGCGGCTTCATCGAGGGTACTTTGGACGTCGCGACCCATCAGAACCACTTCTTGAACGGCTGCCATGACGATTTCTCCAACTCGACCCCAACGAGGTCCCCAACCAAGCGGTTTTTTCATGTACTCGGTCTGGTTCAATACCTGTCGGACAAAAGGATCGTCCTTGTATATCGGATCGTTAAGGAGTGAAATCCGTGTGGGCATGAGACCGGTATCTTGGTAGTAAGTCTTGGTGATTTCTGGATCACTGATGAGGAATTCCATATACTGCCAAGCTGCTTCCTTGCTTGGACTATCTTTGGCGAGGACGAGCATGTGTGAGCTCGGGTTTGAATACCCATAGGGAACGTCATCTGGAATGGCTGGACCTTTAGGAATGGGTGCCAATGCCCAGTCTTTATCAAATTCTTCTTGACGTGGATTCAAACCGCGCAGTATACCCCGAATCCAGGGACCTTCCAACATAAAACCGAGTTTTTCCTGGGCGAAAATAACCCGAATTTCTCGGATGTAAAGGCCAGGATCCATATACTTATTTTTTACTAGACTGTTAACCCATTCAATCGCTTCAACACCGGCGGCATTGTTAAGAATTACGTTTCCTTCTTGGTCAAAAACTTCTGCTCCGAAGCTCCATAGCCAGGGATGGAGATAATCAGCTGAGAAAGAATCTTTGGATAAATTGAGCTCAATTCCTAGTATATCATCTCCCAATCCCGATATGGCAGCAATAGCCTGATTAAAATCGTCCATGGTTTGAGGTGGTTGATCGGGATTAAAACCGGCTTTTTCCATGAGAACCTTGTTATAGCAAAGGAGATTTGGATTATCGTTCCAAACGAGAGCATACTGTTCACCCTGGGCACGACCTAAATCAAGTGAGCTCGGGAAAAGGTCTTGAAGTAACTCTTCGGAAAAATATCCGCTGAGAGGTTCTAAACCACCCATTGCTGCTAACTGCTCCAGCCAAATGACATCGACAGTCGTAATATCCGGTGGGTTTCCGGCAGCGATCATAATGGCGAGCTGATCAGGAGTTTCCTCGTAAGGCAGTGGAACCGTCTCAATATCAATATCCGGATGCATTTCTTCAAATTTTCTTTCCGCCTCTTGCAAGACACTAATTCCTCCCGATGTAACCTCGGCTGCCATCCAGCTGTAAAAACTGACCTTAGTTTGAGCCGTGGATAGAGCGGATAAGGAGAAAACAACCATCATTACTATAACAACCACGATGAGCAATCGATTAATTTTCATAGTTTTACCCCCTTCTTGAAAAGTTTTTAAAAAGCGAAAAATTTTACAAATTTTACTCTTCATCCCTCCTTTCTTCGAAAAGAGAAATGATCTGATCCATCTCCCTTAGACTGTCTGGTGAGATGGCCATTTTTGTAGGCCGAGATAAGTAAGAGTCAATTCTTTGCCGAGCGACCAATACCACATCATTCATACCGGAAGTCTGGCAGTTTTGGTAATGGTCAAGGATTGAAACCTTACTTTTCCAAAATTGGTCACTGCGCAGATGAGTGAGGGTTGATTGTTCCATAAGATAATTTCCCCGCTGTCCAACTCGGCGGATTTCATCGAGAAATATGGTTTCTCGACTGACTTCCATGCCTCGTAAGATTCGTTTTATCATTCCAATGATTTCGGCATCAAGGATCAATTGCTCTAAACTGATGGTAAGACCGGTAGCGAACATTCCAGCATTAACGATTAAATGATTACCAGCCAATGCTGAAATAAAAGCGCTGAGGGTTCTTTCCCAGGAGTTTTGCTCATCGTGAAAATGGGAATCAGAATTTGGAGCTGTGGTATGAGAAGGGATGTGATAAAATGCAGCCATTTGGGCACCAGCAACTCTTAAAATATTAGTTTCAGGGGTACCGATAACTGCCATATTCGAGCGCATATCATAGACCGTCCAAGAACTGGCATATATAACCGGTGTTTTCTCTCGAATCAGTTGGGAAAAAACAATACCTGAGAGGCACTCAGCATTATGCAAGGTTAAAAGACCAGCTAAGGTGTAAGGAGCAGAAGCTCCGGCGATTGGCTCAGGGAGGATGGCGAGAGGGATGCCATTTATACACACTTCATACAACGCCTCAATGGTTCCTTTTTCCCAAAAGAGAGGGCTGGTGGGAGAAAGCTGACTGATTAAAAACGGACGGTTGGAAACATCCGGATTAATAGCTTTTGCCATTTGAATGACTGCTCGATTGATGCCAGCACTTTCCGAGGAATAATAAAGAGGTTTTGCCGAATTTTGAAAAGCAGCCCTGACAGCGTAAAGGAGGGTTGATTCAGCTGGAGTATCCTGAGGCATAACCGGAATGCCGATGAGATCAATTTCATCCAGCTGGTCAGCTATACAGACGAATTTCTCAACATCTTCAACCAAAGAATCTCTTCGTATGCCAGTTTGGTGATCAAGAAAAAAAACCGCATTGTGTCCGCAGGCAAAAAGAGGCTCCCCCTGTCCGATCCTTTTCCAAGATTTATCGTCCACAGTAAAGAGGGCGAAAGAAGATGGAACTTGTTTCAAACAAGAGTTTACCACCGATGAGGGTATCCGGACTACTCCCGAATTATGGTCGACCGGTAAGCCTTTCTCAGCTAAAAAACTTCGGACCATATCACTGAGTACAACCACACCCTCTTGCTCGAGTATTTCGAGAGTTGCATCGTGGATGAGGTGGATTTCTTCTTGAGATAATACTTCCGTTTGATTCAGTTTCAAGATGACTGCCCTCCTTTATTATTATTTATATCATACACTCTGGCAAAATCTTCCACAATTTTTTTAATTTTTAAAATAGATTTACATTTCAACCATTTACGGGTATTTTAAATCGTAAAGAATGATAAAAGGAACTCAAGAATTGATCACCAGCTATTCATCAAGAAAGTACTCTCGTAATTTTTCTAATGATTTTTCATCAGACAGGGTTGGCCAATATTCGAGTCCAAAGAAACCATCATATCCTGTTTCCTGTATGGCTAAAAATATATTTCTATAATCTAATTCACCATAAAAATGTTCATGTCGTCCAGGAACACCGGCAGAATGGAAATGACCAATTAGTTCGACATTCTCTTGAATGGTTGAGATAATATTTCCTTCCATGATTTGCATATGATAAATATCGTAGAGCACTTTGATTGAAGGACTATTGACCTGTCGAATGATATCAAAACCAAGAACTGATGAATCTAAGAAATATCCTTTATGATCGACTTTTGAATTCAGAATTTCTAAGCAAACCACGATTCCAGCTTTTTCAGCCAAACTGCTGATAGCTTTTAAATTTTTTATGATTTGATTCTTTTGAATTTCTATGGATTGTCCGTCATCTTCTCCGGTAAGAACAATAACCCTTTTAGAACCAATTAGTTTGAGCAATTCGAGAGATTCGGAAAAGTGTTGAAGGTATATATTGGTGTCGGTGTGTAAACGAATATTTCCCCAGGGATCTTGCAGAGTACAGATGCCAATTTTAATCCCGGTTTTTTGGCAGTAATCGGCAATTCCTTTAAGATCCTTTCCGGATAAATCCCAAAATTCCACTGCGTTGTAACCGAGACTATGGATGGACTGGATTTTTTCTAAATCAGTTTTTCCATTAAACAGCGGTTCAAAACAGACTGAAATCTCTACCATTTTAATCCCTCCTCGAGGATGAATTGATTCAGGTGAGGGAAACAATAATTTACCCTTACCCAAAAAAGGACCACTTTCTATAATTTATTGATTCCAAATCCGAGGGTTGTATCTTTTTAAAAAGGCGGAGGTTAACCCTTGGTTATTTCCTGTTAAACGTTGGAAGTAATCATCGATCGAAAAAAAGAGGGTACACATGATTTCCTCATTTTTTCCCAGAGTCACAGTTTTTACCCGAGGTAGGAAAAGAACTGATCGTTGAAGTCTTTGAACTATCCTTTCTTGAAGAATTTCAGAAAATATTTCGGTTACCTTGCCTCCAAGGACCAAAAAATCTGGGTTGAGCATTGCAACTAAATTAACCGCTATTCCCTCGGCTTTTTCTAAAACCGGCTTTAAAATTGTTTCACATTGGGGATCACCCTTTAAAAAAGTTTTGCGTAAAATCATAATTTCATCGTTTTCCGATTGCCTTTGATTTCCGGCAAAAGAGTTGGGACATTTTTCTCGAAAATCCTTAAGGATAGTATTTAAAGAGATTTCGCTTTCCAGGGGAGGAATATCATGAAGAGAAATGGGGCCTATTTCATCCACAGGTTTACAAACCATATAACCAACTTCTCCAGCAGCTCCTTGAGAACCACGATAGATTTTTCCATTAAGGAATAAACCAGCTCCAACTCCCCTTCCCAGGTGCAGATAGACTAAACTGACATTTGGAACATCAGAACTCAGTATTCCTTCACCAAATGCCATAGCGACTACCTTGTCAAAGACCAAAACCGGACAGGGAAATTCCCGAGAGAAAATTTCCCGAATTTTTGCTCCTTCCCACTCAAAAAGACTGGAAATTTTACCCATTTTATGGATAAGATCTAATTCGGGATCGTAAATACCCGGGATTCCTATTCCCAAGGAAACCAATTGTGACCAGGACTTGTGATTTCTGATTAGAAATTCATTCAGTATTTTTTTGAGAAACCCAGCTAATTCTATAGGAGTAGGGTATTTTTTGGTTATTATTTCTTCTTTGTAAAGCAGTTGGCCAGAAAGATTAGATACGGCAAATTTGGTTATATTCCCGGGAACTAATCCTGCTACCAATTTGTTGTCGGGAACAAAAGAAAGAAGGATTGGTTTTCGCCCACCTCGAGAGACCCCCTCAGAATCCTCACGAATTATTCCTTCCTTTAAACATTCTCTAATAATGTGGGAAACGACTGCTGGGCTGACATCAGCCTTTTCAGCTAGATCAGCCCGACTAAGAAGTGAATGATTCAATAAAAAACCAAGGATTTTTCCTCGGTTTAAAAACTTCATATCCCGATGTTTCAAAGGATTACCTCACAAAAAAGAATTGAGGGAAAACAGTTAAGAATTTCATAAATAGGCTCGAGCAACTTTACGAATTGCCTCTACGGTAAGGTCACAATCTTCTTCACTCATTTGGGGTGGAATGTCAAGGTGAACAGAACGATCCAAAAGAGTCAGGGTTTGTGGGCACATCTCTCGGTTATAGTTCGGAGCTGATCCTTTATGATAGGGACAGGTATATGGACAACCTTCGGGAGTTGGAGTCCATTTATTCATGATCATTTCCCAGTGGGAATAAATGTGCCAGTCAGGGATCCCCTTATTGAAAATAGAACTGGCTTCAACACCTTCAGCTTTTAAGGCAGTAGCAAACTTTTCGGCTAATTGCCCATTTTCTAAAAAGAAAACCAAGGAAATACCAGTATCTCCATCCGGGTCATGAACGTGCCTTAGCTCGATTCCTGGAATATCACTGATACCATTTTTAATTCTGGATTTATTTTTGCGCATTCTGTTGAGTATGCCGTCAAGTTTGTGAAGCTGAGCAAGCATCACCGCACCGATGAGTTCGGACATTCGGAAATTAACTCCGGGGAAGAGTTCTCCCTGGTAACGAGCTGAAGCGAATCGCTTGGCTGGACCACCCGGTCTCCAACAAGCAGCAGTATCATGATAAGCTTGGGCACGGTCGAAGTAGAGTTCGTTATCAGTTGTAATCATACCACCTTCACCAGCAGTGATAATTTTATGAAACTGGAAACTAAAGGCGTTACAATCGCCAAAGCTCCCTAAATACTTGCCGTTATAGCTTCCCCCACAAGCTTGGGCAACATCTTCAATGACTTTAAGGTTGTGTTTTTTTGCGATTGAGAGGATTCGATCCATATTGCAGGGAACACCGCGCATGTGCACGGGAATTACTGCTTTGGTTTGTGGGGTGATTTTCTTTTCCAAATCAACAGGATCAATGGTGAGCGAATTGTCCACCTCAGCGATAACTGGAATCGCTTTTGCCGCTAATACTGCAGCGCAGGAGGCAAAGAAAGTGTATCCCGGGACGATCACTTCATCACCAGG
>JAGPGC010000142.1 GCA_018056205.1 Candidatus Atribacteria bacterium
AAAGATGATGTTGGGCATCCAAGCGGCTAACCAGGGTTCCATAACACCACCCCTTCCTAACGAACGAAAGATTGATAACATCATATAAAAAACAAAAGCTAAAATGACCGTTACTATAACCCCCAGCGCTCTGGTATCTCGACCTCTTTGAATACCAAAGGGCAATCCGATCAAAATAAACATCAAAGCTGAAAAGGGAAGAGAATATTTCAGGAAATAAGCAGTTTCGAACTCGTCGACTTGAGCCCCTGATTGTTTCAATATTTCAATCTGTTTACGAAGTTCCCTGGTTGACATTTCCTCAGGAGCCCGTTGATTTTCAAAAAACTCCTGCAATTCTTGCTCCATGTTAATTTCCATCTCATTAAATTCTATTTCCTGAAGCAGATAGCCATCATCATTATATCGATGAATCACTCCTTTTTTCAACAACCAGTGATCTTCAAGCCAATAGGCACTTTGAGAAATGATAACATCAGGAAACTTTCTTTTATCTTTTATATCATAAATAATGACATTTTTCATTTCCCAAGTTTGGTTATCCAGTTCATTTACATAAAAATAGCGATTTTCAGCATCCCTAAAAAAAACATTTTGCTGTATTTTCGGTGGACCCTTTTTATAAACATACTCCCGCATCAATGTCTGCGCTTTATGGTTTGATTCTGGAACTACTATATCATTAAAGAAATAAGAACCAACACTCACTAAAAGCGAAACTACTAAATAGGGGAGCAATATCCTTTTTAGGCTGACACCGCACGCTTCAATGGCAACCATCTCACTTTCTCTTCCTAACCTTCCTAAATGAAGTTCGGAAGCCAAAAGATAAGAGATCGGGAAAGTTAGAACCATTTGGGCTGGGATATATAACAACAAAATTTCTAAGGTGATCAAGAGAGGAACTTTTTTATTGACAAAAAAGTCAGCCAGTTCAAATAAAAGTCCTACCAACATAACAACGGTTACTGCTCCCACCCAGGTAAACATGCCCGTGAGGCTTTCATTGGCTATATAGCGGTCCATAATCTTTATCATCGGTTAATTTTCACCTATTCCAATTGGATTTAAAGAGGAAACCTGGCACGGTTAAAACATCATCTTTCTTTGCGCTGCAGATTAAATTACAGCCTATGGATCTTAAGCTACTATGGGAAAAAGCAATATTTCAAGTACTAAATAGCGCTTTTTAAAACCACCTATTTTATACAAATTTCTAAATGAACAAACAATGTTTTTTAATAACTTATTTTATCTTTTTTAAACTAATTTGTCAGCTAAAAGGCATTGATCCAATAGAACCTAATACCTTTCGTTCCATTTTATGGTTCCTTTTTGTCAATTGTAATAAGACTATCTTCATTTTTTAACAATTTTTATTTTAATGGATAATAATTAAATTATTTTCTTACTGATTGGGATGAAAAAGGATCAATACAGATTAAACCAATTAGTAAGGTATCTTTTATGGGTATACCTCTTAACAATCCTTTACCGCCTCAAGGAGCCTGGGTTGTTCCTGGAAAAACCCTTTCCTTTGAAATTGAAAAAATTCAAACAACTCTTCATTCAACCATTCGATATAACTATAAAATAACTCTTAAAAAATTATCTTATTTTTCACGATCACTGCTTAAAGGCTTCTTGGTGAATTTCAACGATAAAAAATCATTCCAGCCATTCCAGCTAATATCAACATAAAAATGGGATCTACAATTTTTTTCCAAACCAAGATAAAGGAAAGAACCCCTAATCCGACCGCAAACCAGTCCATTATTCCATTTTGAGCAATGGAAAAACCAGCCAATGACATAAGAGCTATAACCGAGGGTCGAAGTCCCTTTATAATTTTCTGAACTTTTTCGTTTCCTTCAAAAATACTTAAAAATTTTGATATTAAAAGAATAAAACCGATCGAAGGAAGGCAAAAGCTTCCAGTTGCAATTACGGAACCTATTACTCCTCCAAGTTTATATCCAATAAAAGTTGCAGAATTAATAGCAATTGGGCCAGGGGTAAGCTCAGAGAGTGTGATTAAATCAATAAATTGCCCAGAAGTTAACCATTGGTAGGTATTAACTATTTCTTTTTGAATCAGTGGGAGAACTGCCACTCCTCCCCCAAAAGCCAAACATCCAATACGAGCAAAAACCAAAAAAAGATGAAAGTAAATCAAGATTTCCTCACTAAGCCAGTCAAAGCACCAATTAAAATAATCCAAAAAGGATGAAAATCAAAAATCAACATAAAAGCAAAAAGAGCACCGGATAAGACCAGATCAAAACGCCGCTTGAGTGAATTTTTAGCAATTGAAAGAATCCCAGTCGCAATCAATGCAACAATGGCTGGCGTTGCCCCCCGAAAAAATCGCTGTACAAGAACCAGATCACCAAAATGAAATAAGAAGGTTGCTGCCATAATAATGATCAGGAACGATGGAAGAACCGAGCCTAAAATCGCCACCAATAACCCAGGAATCCCAGCCAGCCGGATCCCAACTAAACCAGCGGTATTAATGGCGATTGCACCTGGAAAGCTTTGAGCTATCGATAAGATATTTATAAAATCATCGTCGGTCATGAGTTCCTTCTTTTGTACCAATTCCCTTTGCATTAAAGGAACCATGGCATATCCTCCTCCCCAAGTAAAAGCCCCAATACGAATAAAACTCGTAAAAAGTACAAAAAGTGTTCGTTTTTTTCCTTTTATTAAACCATTCATCGCTTTCTCCAAAAAAACATTGAAAGTATGCTATTATTTAAACTGACCATGGAAAAGGAAATCCATTCTTACCTGACAATTAAGAAAGAAAGTACTATTGAGATAATTATTAATCGGTCAAGATTTATTGCTCATAGTTTTTCAATAAACCATCAAGCAATAATTCGAGAAAAAACGCTTCACATTCAAGCTCTCTATCCCGACGCTAACCACTATTGTTATGCTTGGCGCCTTGGATACAACCCATCACTTGAGTTTTGCACCGATGCTGGCGAACCACCTGGAACTGCCGGTCGTCCAATTTTAGGATCAATTCTCCGTCACAACCTCACTAACCTTCTGATTATCGTCATCCGATACTTTGGAGGAAAGAAATTAGGAGTTCGAGGCCTTATCAATGCTTATCAACAGGCCGCTGAAATGGTTTTAGAAAGTTCTGGTATTCTTGAAAAAGAAGTTCAAGCTGAATTTATTCTGAAAATTAATCCAGTACATTTTCAGCTTATGGTATATCAACTCATTTATTTTTGTCGAAGTAAAAAATACCTGGATTTCAATTCAAACCGCGGTGAAATTCGGTTTCGCATTCCCTTACTAAAGCTTCATGAAGCTTTGCAGTTCCTCAAATTAAAACAGCAAGAAGGATACCTTCTTAGCTGGGAACGTTGTGATAATTTCTAAATCCTTCATTAAGTAAGATTTTTCCATTATCCTTACCCTGAAAATACTATGATGAGTGATGAGTAATCAGTGCTGAGTAAAAAATGTTGTCATCCTGAGCCCTCGCTTTTTGAGGGCGTGAGGAGGATCTCATCTGACGACAAACCTATCACCCTGAGCGGTACTTTCCCGCGTGAGGGTCTCATCTTTTACCTTTTTTAAAAATATCTAAAAGATGGGATTCTCAC
>JAGPGC010000143.1 GCA_018056205.1 Candidatus Atribacteria bacterium
CTATTCATCACAAGCTTGATGAAATAGGAGTATATCTTTGAAGAAGAACAAATACAATTAAAAGTTCAACAAATTGAGAAAAAAATGTCTTCTCCTAATTTTTGGAATAATATCCAAAACGAAGGTGAATTAAAAGATTATAAAAAATATAAGAGTTTATTAGAAGAATATGAAAATCTTAAGAAAGAATATCAACAAATAGTTGAACTCCAGCAAATAATTACTTCTGATGATGAGGAATTTTCTGATCTTGAAAAAGATATACACGATCTCGCTGAAAAAGTAGAAGACCTGGATATTCGGTTATTATTCCGCAAACAAGAAGATCAAAGCAATGCAATTATAACTATTCACTCAGGAGCAGGTGGCACCGAATCTCAAGATTGGGTTCAAATGCTTTTTCGAATGTATAGTCGATTTTGTGAAAGAAAAAAGTTTGATATTAAAGTAACTGATGTTTTAGAAGGAGAAGAAGCCGGTTTAAAACATATTACTTTTTTAGCCCAAGGTCTATATGCTTTTGGTTATTTAAAATCTGAAAGAGGGGTTCATCGTCTAGTGAGAATTTCTCCCTTTGATGCTAACCGGAGGCGTCATACTACCTTTGCCTTGGTAGATGTCATTCCCGAAGTAAGTGAAGAAATAACCATTGAGATTGACCCTCAAGATTTAAGAATAGAAACCTTTCGAGCCGGTGGTCATGGTGGGCAACATGTGAATACGACTGATTCTGCCGTTCGAATAACCCATCTTCCTAGTGGTTTAATTGTACAATGTCAAAATGAACGTTCCCAACATCAAAATAAAGCAGTTGCCATGAGGATATTAAAGGCCAGACTTTATGAGTTAATGAAAAAAGAACAAGAAGAGAAAATCTTAGAGATGAAGGGTGAGCAAAAAGATATCGCCTGGGGGAATCAAATTAGGAGTTACGTATTTCAGCCTTATTGTATGGTTAAAGACCATCGGACTGGTTATGAAGTTGGAAACGTGCCGAGAGTTATGGATGGAGAAATCGACGATTTTATCGATGCTTACCTTCGTATGGATTGGCAAGGTCAGGTTTAGGACTAAAAACCATGGAAGTTTACGCTTTGGTAGGACCAACTGGAACTGGGAAAAGCTATCGAGCTCCTCATATCGCTCAGAGATATGGGATCGATTGTATTATTGACGATGGATTATTGATATCCCAGGGAAGTATTATTGCCGGAAAATCTTCCAAAGCAGAAGTGAGTAAAATCAAAGCAGCCAAAATTGCTGTTTTTTACTTTCCCGACCATCGTCAACAAATTATTGAAGCCTTACAAAAAATTCAACCTCCCCGAATAATGGTTTTAGGAATTTCCTTGGCAATGGTGGAAAAAATATGTGAACGTTTGCAACTTCCCTACCCTTCTGAAATTGTAATGATTGAAGATGTTGCCAGTCCCCAGGAAATTGAAAATGCCCTGCAGGCACGGATTGGAGAAGGAAAACATACTATCCCCGTACCCTTGATTGAATTAAAAAGAAATTTGTGGGGAAATATTGTTGAAACGATTCCAGTTAAAGTATGGGGTTGGTTTTATTCTTCCCGAGAAAAGACGGTAGTTAGGCCACCTTTCAGTTATTTAGGCAAGTTGGTTGTTTCAGAAAGTGCTTTACGATCAATTATTTTAATTTTACTAATGAATTTTCCTTGGATAGAGAAAATCAATGATATTTTGTTACATAAAGTTGAGTCTCACGTTAATGTCAAGATAGGCTGTGTTTTTAAAAATTATTATCAGTTAGTCCCAATCTGTTCTTTTATACAAAAGTATTTAAAGGAAAAGGTGGAACATTTAAGCGGGGTTGAACTGATCGAAGTAAATATTGATATTGATGAAATCACATTGGTTAAAAGTGCTGATATTATTGAGAAGAGGACAGTTCGTGGCAAAAAGGCATCTCGTTCCCAAAAAGTGAAAGCAGCTTCTTCTCGAAAATAGAAATGAATAAAGGTTCTATAAAAAAGAAAATAAATTAGTTTCAACATAAATAAATTAAATAAAGAACTAATAGGGTTAAATTTATGTCCAGGAAAAAGATGGAAGAGTTAATTGCCTTTTTAGAAGATAAAAAAGAAAAGGTTCTTCTTGGTGGCGGGAAAGCTGCAATTGATAAACAGCACCAAAATGGAAAGCTAACCGCCCGGGAAAGGATTTTTCTACTGCTTGACGAGAATAGCTTTGAAGAAACCGATCTTTTTATTGAACATCGTTCTACCCGTTTTGGAATGGATGAAAAAAAACCACCGGCAGATGGAGTCGTGACTGGTTATGGAACAATCGATGGAAGACCAGTATTTATATACTCACAAGATTTTACCGTTATGGGTGGGTCTTTGGGTGAAATGCATGCCCAGAAAATATGTAAAATTATGGATATGGCGTTGAAAGTAGGAGCTCCCATAATCGCTATTAATGATTCGGGTGGTGCGCGGATTCAAGAAGGTATTGATTCTCTATCTGGTTATGGCCAAATATTCTATCGAAATACCTTAAATTCAGGCATAATTCCTCAAATTGCAATTATTGCTGGTCCTTGTGCTGGAGGAGCAGTATATTCCCCAGCTCTTATGGATTATATTTTTATGATCCAAGGAACCAGTAAAATGTTTGTAACCGGTCCTCAGGTTGTGAAGGCAGCTACTGGTGAAGAGGTTACTGCTGAAGAATTGGGTGGTGCTCATACTCATGCAACTAAAAGTGGGGTTGCTAGCTTTGTATCTAAGAATGAGGAAGAATGTTTCTTTGAAGTTAAAAGACTCCTTTCTTATGTACCTTCCAACAATGCCGAAGAGCCTCCTGTTGAAGAGTGTCATGATCCCATTGATCGAAAGAATACTTGCTTTTTAGATATTGTATCGACTAACCCCAATCGACCTTACGATGTCAAAAAAGTCATTGAAGACTTAGTTGATCGAGATTCTTTTTTTGAAGTTCAAAAAGATTTTGCGAAAAATTTAGTTATTGGATTTGCTCGAATAAATGGACATTCTGTGGGAATAGTAGCCAATCAGCCCTATCATCTGGCTGGTTGTTTAGATATTGATTCAGGTGATAAAGCTTCTCGGTTTATAAGATTTTGCGACGCTTTTAATATTCCTTTAGTCACTCTTGTAGATGTGCCGGGATTTTTACCCGGAAGCAATCAGGAGTTTGGAGGAATCATAAGGCATGGTGCTAAAATTCTCTATGCTTATTCAGAAGCAACTGTTCCCAAGATAACAGTCATAATGCGAAAAGCCTATGGTGGTGCTTATTTAGCTATGTGTTGTCGCGATCTTGGAGCCGATTTGGTATTGGCCTGGCCTACTGCTGAAATTGCCGTAATGGGTGCGGAAGGAGCTGTAAATATTATATTTAGGAAAGAAATAGAAGCCGCCTTAGATGTACAGGTTGAAAGAGAGAGGCTACTTGAGGAATACCGCCAGGAATTTTATAATCCCTATGAAGCGGCAAAAAGAGGTTATGTAGATCAAGTTATAGATCCTCAAGAAACTCGTTTAAAAGTTGCCCGAGCTCTTGAAATTTTTTGGTCAAAAAGGGTCACAGGAAAGGGAAAAAAGCATGGGAATATCCCAGTTTAAATTT
>JAGPGC010000144.1 GCA_018056205.1 Candidatus Atribacteria bacterium
CCCGCTTGCTTTTTAAAAAGTTCCCAATTCCCGGTAATTTTTCTTCACTCATTAAATATCGTCCCCTCTATTGGCGATTACTTTGCTGGGTTTACTTCCTTCGTAAGGACCGACTAGACCCTCGCTTTCCATCCGTTCAATTAACCGGGCAGCACGGTTAAAGCCAATCCGTAGTCGTCTTTGCAAAAGAGATGTCGAGGCTTTTCCATTTTCTATAACTATTGTCACTGCCTCCCGATAGAGTTCTTCATCGTCATCAGATGTTTCAGCGGCTTCTTCTTTTAGTACAAAGTCCATTGAGTAATAGATTTCCCCATTTTGGTTTAGCCAGTGTTCAACAATTTTTTTGGTTTCAGCAGTACTTATATAGGCTCCTTGGCCTCGAATAGATTTATTGACCCAAACCGGAGAGAATAACATGTCTCCATTACCAAGAAGCTTTTCCGCTCCTGGTCCATCAAGAATTGTTTTCGAATCGGCTTGAGAAGAAACAGCAAAAGAAATTCTTGAGGGAAAATTCGCTTTAATGAGTCCGGTTATAACGTCAACCGATGGTCGTTGGGTTGCAACCACCAGATGTATTCCCACTGCTCGAGCCATCTGAGCTAATCGACAGATATAGGATTCCACATCGGAGGGAGCAGTCATCATTAAATCGGCTAATTCATCGATGATTACTACCACATAGGGAAGCCGCTCATACTCTTCTACCATTTTGTTATATTCTTCAATGTTTCGAGTGGAGAGATCCGAAAGCATCTTATACCTGGTGTCCATTTCACGACACAACCACTTCAAAAATTTGACTACCCATCGGACATCAGAAATAACCGGTACACAAAGATGAGGTAAATCAGCATAGACCGACAGCTCAACTCTTTTAGGGTCAACCATGGCAATACGAACTTGGTTTGGATTAGCTTTATAAAGAAGACTGGCAAGGATTACGTTAATACATACACTTTTTCCTGAACCGGTTGCTCCGGCGATTAAGAGGTGAGGCATATCACGGAGATCACAAATTAATGGTCTTCCGATTACATCTTTCCCAATTACCATTGAAAGTGGCGAAGTATCTTTTAAAAAGTTAGTAGTTTCGAAAAGCTCTTTCACCGAAACAATTTCTTTGCGCTCATTGGGAATTTCAATACCGACTGCTGAGCGACCAGGAATAGGTGCTTCTATACGGACTGCTGCAGCTGCAAAAGCAAGTGCAATATCATTAGAAAGGGAGGTAATCTTATTGACTTTTATTCCAGGAGCCGGTTGGAACTCATAACGGGTAATGGTTGGTCCAATTCGTACGTTAACTACCTTCCCTGGTACATTAAACTCAAGAAAAGTTTTTTCTAATTTTTTAATTCCAAGAGTAATTTCCTCTCGTGAAATCTGACCATTTTGGCTTGGATATACGTTCAGGATATTCATCGGCGGCAGAATCCATTCTTTCCCCTTCCTTTTTTTCATTTTAGGAATGGCTCCCCCAGTTTTTTCTGGTGTAAGATCAGTGTTTACAATTTGAGGCAATGGTTCAGCTGGGGGTTCAATATCCAACTCCTCAAGTCGAAAGACTTCAACCTCAGCGTTTTTTTCCTTTGCCAATTGACTATCCTTTAGGATGGATTTCGAATCTAAAATGATAGGTTTTTTTGGTTGAATATTAGATTGGGAAAGTCGGCTTTTAGGCTCTTTTTTGGGACCAAAATGCTGGATTTCTTCCGAGAGATAATTGGTATTATTCCGAGAAGGAAATCTCAAACCTTTTTTGATGGTGGAAAGAAAAGCCCGAATCCATCGTCCTTCACCAATTATGAAGGTACTAAAAAGAGAAAGAAAAAGAAGAAAAAGAAAAAGTCCAGAAAAACCTAAATAATAATCTAAGGAAGAGAAAAGCACCTTTCCAACCCAGCCGCCAAATTCACCTGATGGAAGGGTGAAGTTATTTTGATCGGCTTGCCACTGGCTGATGGTTATAAAAATAGCAAACCAGAGGGTAATCCCGGTGATTCGACTCCAGGTTCGATATCGACCGGGATGATCTAAATTATAGATTTCTAAGCTGAGATAAAACAAATAAAAAGGAATAATATAGGCACCAATACCGAATACATAGAGTAAAAGGTTTTTGATGTATTCACCGAGGATGCCTACATCATAAGATAATAGAGCTAGTAAAGCATATGCTCCAAAAATAACTAAAAAAGTATCAATAATTATCTTGTTTTTTTTAGAAAGCATAATTATTTGATCAATCTCTCTATTCTTTATTCCTTTTCGGATTATAATGAGGTTTTTCTCGGGAACGCTGGGTATCTTTTGAGGGAACGAGAGAATCGGATAAGGTATCCTTGTGACTGAGAGACACCTTACCAAAAGAATCGATGCCAATAACCTTAACCAAGATATCATCACCAGTTTTAACTACATCTTCTGTTTTACGAACCCGTTCCCGAGCCAATTGGGAAATATGAACGAGCCCTTCCCTTCCAGGAAAAATCTCAACAAAGGCTCCAAAATCAGTAGTTTTTGTCACTCGTCCCAAGTAGGTTTTTCCAATTTCGACTTCCTGGGTGATGTTTTTGATCATTTCAATTGCTTTGGTTTTGCCTTCCTCATTACGAGAAAAAATAATGATCTTTCCATCATCTTGAATATCAATAGTTGCCCCAGTTTCGTCTACAATTTTTTTAATAATTTTTCCACCTGGTCCGATAACCGATCCGATTCGGTCCGGATTTATTTCAATAATACCGATTTTCGGTGCAAAAGGAGATAGCGTTTCCCGAGGTTTACTGAGAGTCTGATCCATAATATCCAGAATATGCATCCGACCAGATTTGGCTTCTTCAAGCGCTTGGCTTAATAGTTCCCAGCTAAGTCCCTGGTTTTTTACGTCAAGTTGTATAGCAGTGATTCCCTGTCGACTTCCAGCCACCTTAAAATCCATCTCACCATAATGATCTTCAGAACCGAGAATATCTCTCAATAATACATTGGTTTCTTGATTTCTCATTAAACCTATTGAGAGACCAGCACAGGCCGATCGAACTGGAACCCCAGCATCCATTAGTGAGAGACTCCCACCACATACCGTAGCCATCGAGGATGAACCATTTGATTCGAGAATTTCTGAAACAATCCGAATTGCATAAGGAAACTCAGATTCAGGTGGAATAAAATATTCGAGTGCTCTTCCGGCAAGAGCTCCATGACCTATTTCTCGACGTCCTGGACCTCTCATCGGCCTTACTTCACCAGTACTAAAGGGGGGAAAATTGTAGTGAAGCATAAACCGTTGAGCTTCTTCCTCCTGTAGACCATCGACTTTTTGCCCTTCACTGGTGGCTCCTAAAGTGGTTATAGCTAAAGCCTGGGTTTGTCCTCGAGTAAAAAGAGCTGATCCGTGAGTCCGGGGAAGGATCCCCACTTCACAGGTAATCGGTCGAATTTCATCAGGACGTCTTCCATCTTGTCTTATTCCCGTTTTAAAAAGGCGATTTTGAGTGCTTTCTTTTACAATTTTTTCCCATAATAAAGCGAATCCTTGTAAATTCTCAAAAATCTGAGTAGCTTCTTCAAGTGCCTGTTTATAAAGAAGATTGATGGTTTTTTG
>JAGPGC010000012.1 GCA_018056205.1 Candidatus Atribacteria bacterium
ATATAAATCAGGCGCCGAGGTTACTCCAGCAGCAAAAGTATGAAAATTTTGTATATAATGGCGTGCGATAACCGATATAGCGCTTGAATCTATGCCTCCCGATAACAAGGATCCTACCTCTCGGGTAGCTATACATTCTTGTACCGCCTCTGACAAAAGATCATATAGCTTTTGAGCTATCTGGTAGGGATCATCTTTAAAAAGTAATTGATGGGGAAGCATCATTTGGGGTACAAAGTCTTTTCCATTAAATATATGCCCGGGTAAAAGTTCATATATTTCCGGCACTATTTCTAATAGAGGCTTCACTTCGGATGCGAATATTAAAACTTTATTATCTTTCCAACCATAGTAAAGTGGTACAATGCCCAACAAATCACGTGAAAGGATTAAGTTTTTTTGATTTAAAATTATTTTTACTAAACGCCCATCATTCCCCTTATCCTCATAAATAATTTCATTTTTCTCTTTTTTTAAAGGAGGAGCCTGAGCATCAGTCCAGACTATCCCAAGCGAACAATAAACGTTTTGAAAAAGTGTTTTCCCCGATTTTCCCCGATAGGAAATTTTTGATAAAAGTTTTTCAATCAGAGGAATTTGATTTCCTTGATATATTCCTACAATACCTGCCATATTATTTTTTTTCCTTCTCTCAAGCTTTACTAATCAGAGGTTTTTGGTTCTTCTTCGATTTTTTGCTCCTGAGGGGTTGGTTCTGATTTATCTTCTGAAAATACCTTCATCCGTTCTTCCAGAGACATTCCTAATGAATTATAAAATTTGGATTTTGCAACATTATAATCAAATACCGATTGTAAATAGGCATTTTCTGCCTGAAAAGCATCATTTCGAGCATCGATGAGTTCGATACTGGTGATGACTCCGGCATCATAGCGAGCTTCGGCAATTTTCAGGTATTCATTAGCTCTGGATAAACTTTTATCTTGTAACGGAACAGCTCGTTCAGCGGTTTTTAATGATTCGTAGTTTTGTTTCAACTCAATTTGAATACTATTTTTGATGTCTTCAAGGTTAATCGTGGAGATCTGCAAACCAACTTGAGATAATTGCTGATTAAGAACTGGTGTGTAATCGTTGGTATTAACTTGTACTTCTTTGGTTTTCAAAACCACTTCGTCTTCGGCTTTCTTAATTTCCAAGCGATTCTCCAGAGCATATTCAATACTTTGTTTCAAATCGATACTCGAGGGATTAAAAACCAATTCACTAGCTAATTCAACCGGAGTATTTAAATCTCGCCCCAAAAGCTGGTTTAAATTCATTTTAGCTATTTGTAAATTACTCTCCGCATTGATAAGGTTGGATTGGGCATTGGATAGTTCATACTCAGCGGAGATCACATCAATCTGAGCAACCATTCCTAAAGAATATTTAGCTTTTACATTTTCCAATTGCTTCTGAGAACGATTGATATTTTCCTGAGCCAATACAACTGATCTCTGGAGTTTAAGGATATTATAATAGGCTTCTTCTACTACTTGGATTTGGTTAGAACGGGTAATTTCATAATTCCGCTGGGCTACTAAAAGTGATGTTTCATTGGAAAGTTCGCTCAATATCGAGGGGCTCAGAAGTAAATCGGCTTTGGTTTTTTTGTAATTTAATTCACTCTGTTGTAATTCAAATTGAGCTTTTTTCATTTCACTTCCATTTTCCAAGGCAATTTTCACTGCTTCGGAAAGAGTAAGGGGAGAATTATTAGCTTCTTCAGCTAATACTCCTGAAGCAAATAAAAAAATAAACCCTAAAAAAAGAGAGCTAATCAAAAAATAGTAATGGAATTGTTTTCTTGATTGATAAGCTTTAAACATATTTCACACCTCCTAAAAAGTTTTTCAAAATATTCTTAACATTCTTCCTATAGATAATATAATTTATTCCCAAATTAATTTAAGAAAAAACTTAATTTACATTAACATTTTGTTTTTCTTCTTGATTTACATAAGTTTTGAGAAAATCTTCAGCTCGAACCGGATTCTCTACTTTTTCATCTCCAACCAATTGACCATCACGAAATTGGAGAATTCTTTTGGTATGGAGGGATATATCATGTTCATGGGTCACTAAGATAATGGTTTTCCCTTCATCATTGAGAGTTTGAAAGATGTGTATGATCTCTTCTCCGGAATGGGTGTCAAGATTCCCGGTGGGTTCATCAGCCAAGATAATAGACGGATTATTCACTAAAGCCCGAGCAATGGCAACCCGCTGAGACTGACCACCAGAGAGCTGATTGGGACGATGGTACATTCGGTCTTCTAATCCTACTTTTGATAAAAATCTTTTAGCTATTTCGTAACGTTCAAACCTTGGTATTCCAGCGTAGATCAACGGAAGTTCCACATTCTGAAAAGCATTTAATTTGGGAAGCAAATTAAAATTTTGAAAGACGAAACCAATTTTTTTGTTTCGAAAAGCTGCCAGGGTATTATCATTTAATTTTGAAACATCCTGCTGGTCAAGAAAGTATCGACCACTGGTTGGGGTATCAAGACATCCTAAAAGATTCATCAAAGTTGATTTACCTGAACCAGATGGGCCCATTATGGATACAAATTCTCCAGGATAAATTTTAAAAGATACCTTCTGAAGAGCTTTCAACTCAAATGAATCCATTTTATAGATTTTTGTTAGTTCTTCAACCACAATAATCGGTTGATTCGATTCATTATTAATCATTATTGATGCTCCAGGTTGTTAAATAACGAATAACTTCCCCTTTTTCATACTAGAAGGAAAATTACAATTCCTCAATAATAATCTTCTTACCAGCTACCTGGTAGAGTTGGGCTTTAGAGAGAATATAATTATAGATTGCCTTTTGATAATTCAAGTTGGCTTTCTCCCGAGCTAGTTCACTCTCTTTTAAGGTTCGGTCAGTGATGAAGCCCGCCTGATACTGCTGTTGTTGAAGTCGATAAGTTTCCTCGGCAATTTGCTTTTCTAGTTGAGCGGTTAAAGCAGCTTGGTCTGACTGTAAAAAGAGATTGTAGGCTTCAAATACTTCCAGGGTGATTGAGTCGGGAAGAGCCTGCAACTTTCTCTCGATTTGAGCCAGGATGATTTGCTGTTGTTGTTTTTGTTCTTGGGAAATTCCCCCATCAAAGGGAATCCAGGTTACTTCTAATCCTACTCCCCAACCAGTTGAAGAAGGGGTAAAGGGATCTTGGCTGGTAGTGGTAGAGAAAGATTCTTCAGTCTCAGCAAGTTGACCGGTGAGCTTCCAATCCAGTACCCAATCAGGACTTTGAAGATCAAACCGAACACTGTAGTTCTCTTCCACATAGGATCCGATGAGATGAACCTTAGCCCGACGATCCCGCTCAATCTGTTTTAAGGTGATGGTTTCGATTTCTTTTTGCCACAATAAGTCTTTTAAGTCAGTATGATAGGATAGAGCTCCTGTGGTAAATTGATCCAGTTCCTCTCCCAATGGCTGATAGGAGAAATCTTGGGCTAAGACGAGCGGAGTATTCAGGGCATAACCAATCATTTGATTGAGCTGCTGCTTCTTGAGAAGCAGGCTTTTCTCGGATTGGTCGAGGTTGATCCGAGAATTTTCTACTGTTTGCTGGGCTTGGAGAAGGTCAAGGGAAGAAGCCATGCCCAGTTGGTATTGGTTTTCCAGATCGGACTGAAGGATTTGGGCTTGTTCGAGAGTCTGTTGAGCTAGCTCCTTGGTCCATTCGGCTTTCAAGACTTCAAAGTAAGCGGTGATGGCTTTTAACTTAGCATTCTCTTGGGCATTCTCCAGGGTATTTTGGGCTTTTTTCACTTCCAGATCAGCTTGCTGGAATTGGTCAGCCAGCTTACTGGAGGTTTCATTCAAAGCCAGCGAATCACTGACTGAAACCAGCAAGTTAGAATCAGCCTCACCGACTAAGGATAGATCTCCGCTAACTTCAACGATAGGGTTAAATCCCTTTCCCTTTTGAGCAAGGCGGAGGTTGGACTGGGCTATCTCGAAGTTATCCTGGGCATCAAGTACGTTACTCTCCTTGGCAAGGGCTAATTCGACTACCTGGGAAAGATTTAGCTTGATCTCATTCTCTCCATCTTCATTGGCATAGATAAAAGAAGAAGAAAAGAGGGTAAAACCGATAATGAAAACCAAAAGGGGGATGAGGGTTATCCCCCATTTTTTTAATCCTCCAGATTGCATGATCATTCATCACCTCATTAGGGTATTAATTTCTAGTTTGGAGTGTTTTTGAAATATAAGTAAATTTATCTTTATTTACAAAAAGAAATTCCAATGCTTTGTCGAATTTTGATGACTTTTAAAAAAATTTTATTCCTTATTCAGATAACACTTGAGAATATCATATGCTATCACTTATTACAAATAAGCAATTTTTAAAGTAATCTTCTATAATATAGAATTACAAGATTGATTAAATAGGAGGGTAAAATTATGAAAAGGAATTTTCCCCGCATCATATTTCTAGTGATTATTTTGTTAACTTTATCAAATATTTCCTTTGCTCAGACCGACCTCGTTTCTTTAGTAAAAAAAGTAAAACCTGCTATTGTGGCTATTTATACTTTTGACAACCATGGTCAAGGTCTAATGCAAGGAAGTGGATTTTTTATAAATAATCAAGGAGATGTTATTACAAATTGGCATGTTATTGAAAACGCTCATAGTGCCGTGATAAAAACCTTCGAAGGTAATTCCTATTTAGTAAAAGAGGTTTTGGGAGGGAGTAAAGAAAGTGATTTGGCTTTACTCTCCGTAGATACTCGAAATGATACAGTTCAAAGCCTTGCTATCTCAAATCTAACCCCCGAGATTGGCGAAAGGGTATTAGTTATGGGAAATCCTTTATCTCTGGAGTTTAGTGTATCCGATGGAATTGTAGCTGCCATAAGAAACATTCCGGAATATCTTAGTGGTAAAGTAATACAGATAACAGCTCCGGTCTCTTCTGGTTCCAGCGGGAGTCCAGTGATGAATATGCAGGGTGAAGTAATCGCTATTGCTTTCTATGTTTATTTTCACGGAGAAAATCTCAATTTTGCAATTCCAAGCCAAAGAGTAAAAGAAATCATCGATAATCCAAAACCAAATCCAATTTCCTTAGCTCAATTATCGGCTGAGGATTTTAAAATTTTTGAGGACTCTTTACAAAGATTTATTGTAAGCTATCCATCTAATTGGGAACTAATTACCCAGAATTACCAGAATCAGGTCATTAACGGTTTTCTTGCACCAGTTGACAGTCAAAATGATACTTTTCGTGAAAATCTTAATATCATTGTCGAAACCTATTCGTCTCCAATCCAATTAGATAATTATTACCAAATGAATATCAATCAATTAAAAACTTTTCCTGATATCCAGTTTTTAGGGAATTATGATGGCTTTGTCTCAGAAATTCCCAGTAAAATATTGATTTACAGTCGCTTATTAAATGGAAAAAACCTGACATTTTCACAAGTATTTTTAGTTCAAGGTAATAAGGGATATATTTTAACTTTCACTGCGGAAAGCAATAAATACCAAGCCTACCAACCCCTTTTCCAGCAAATGATGGACCGATTTCGTTTAAAATAAGAGTGTCTTAATATATTAATTTTTATTGATTTAAAACCATAAATTTAAATTTATGAGGTGATTTAATGAAACTAAAAATTGAAGGCATGAGCTGCCAGCATTGTGTTATGAGAGTTCAAAAGGCACTTCAGGAAATTCCTGGTGTTATAAATGTAAATGTTGACTTAAAAAAGGGAGAAGCCGAGGTAACAGTGAAAGATGGGGTTTCCTCGGCAATTTTGGTTTCAGCAATTAAAAAAGCCGGATATGAATCCAAGGTAATATGAAATTCAGTTATGAAAACAAGGAAACCCTCATTTGCTTAACAGCACCAGATAAGAACGAAAATTATAAATTGTTGAGTTGTTGAGTCAATGGGACGGAAAAGATAAAGTGATTTTTTTTACTAATTATTGATCATTCTTTACTCATCATTGTATTTAAAAATGAAAGAGACTTAAAAGGGAGGTAATATAGTGAAGTTTGTTGAAATAGACGATATGAAAATACCAGTGATTGGTCTGGGAACTTGGAACTTACGTGGGAAAGAGTGTGTTGATGCAACCATCTCTGCTCTTGAAATCGGTTATCGACATATTGATACTGCTCAAACGTATGAAAATGAAAGTGAAATCGGAGAAGCTTTAACTCGATCCTTAGTTCCTCGTAAGGAAATATTTCTTACCACCAAAGTATGGCCTACTCATCTTCAGTACCAAGATGTAATCCATTCTTTAGAAACCAGTTTGAAAAAATTGAAAACTGATTATGTTGATTTATTACTCATTCATTGGCCAAACCCAAATATCTCTTTATCCGATACTTTTAAAGCTATGAACTTCTTAAAAAAAAGGGGGAAGCTAAAATTCATTGGGGTAAGCAATTTCGACGTAGATCTTCTTATCAAGGCTCAACAATTATCTTCTTTACCGATAATGAATGTTCAGGTAGAATATCATCCCTTTCTTGATCAAAAACCCTTATTAAGCTATTGCCAAAACAACAATATTTCATTTACCGCTTATTGCCCTCTTGCTCGAGGTCATGACCTTAATAATCCAATACTTGAAGAAATCGCCAAGAAACACAACAAGACCGTTCCACAAATCATGCTCCGTTGGTTAATTCAGCAAAAAAACGTGGTTGCTATTCCTAAAGCGAAAAGTCCTAATCACCAGCGGATAAATTTTAATATTTTTGATTTCCAACTATCATCTGATGAAATGCAGGCTATATTCCAGTTAAGTCGAGGTCAAAGATTGGTAAATGGATAAAGAGTTTTTACCAAGATGGTAAATCTAAATAGTCAGTATAATAGTTTATCAATAGACCACCATGCCACTTCGTGGCACCAGATGAGAATGAAAATACACCCCTCACCTTAACCCTCTCCCACCAATGGGGCGAGGGAAAAAGAAATTTGAAGTAATAATAGTGTTCCTTCTCCCTTTGATGGGAGAAGGTGGGGATGAGGGTGACATTTAAACTCATCACTGTTTACTCATCACTTATCACTATATTTTCAGGATTGAGATTTTTTAAAGAATAAGCTTTAACATAAATCTGGAAAGAATCCTAAAAATTAACAATAAATAATTAAATTGAGAGCTTCTTTTTGTTATTATATAAATATAGAAAAACTTTATGAAAAAATATAATTAAAAAGTTGGAGGTTGTTGATGACTACAAGTCAAAGCTATAACCCATACGAAAACATGTTGCAATTACTCGATTCTGCTGCTGAGCAACTTGGATTGGACCTTGATGACTATATTTCTCTTCGTTATCCGGAAAGAGAACTTACCGTTTCCCTCCCGGTTGAAATGGAAAATGGACATATAGAAATGTTCACTGGTTATCGAGTTCAACATTCCAGTAGCAGAGGTCCATGCAAAGGAGGACTTCGATATTCACCTGATGTAACCATTGATGAAGTAAAGGCTTTGGCTGCCTGGATGACGTGGAAATGTGCAGTAGTTAATATTCCTTACGGTGGAGCCAAAGGGGCAGTTCGGTGTGATCCTTCAAAATTATCAAGAAATGAACTCATGAAGATAACCCGGCGTTACACTGCTATGATTCTTCCTTTAATCGGTCCAGAAAAAGATATCCCAGCTCCTGATATCAATACCGACCCTGATGTAATGGGTTGGATTATGGACACTTATAGTATGTTTAAGGGTTTCTGTGTACCGGGGGTTGTAACCGGTAAACCAATCGAAATCGGTGGATCATTAGGAAGAAAAGAAGCAACCGGTAGTGGTGTCACTTTTATTACCAATGAAATAGCCAAAAAAATGAATATCGATTTAACTCATTCATCGGTAGCGGTTCAAGGTTTTGGTAATGTAGGTCAAGCTGTGGCTTATCTTTTAGATAGAGAGGGTTGTTGTATTGTGGCGGTAAGTGATATAAGTGGGTCTTTTTTTAAAAAAGAAGGCCTTAATATTCCAGAAATGATAGAATATACCAATCATCATCCTCATCATCTTCTTGAGGGTTATACTGCTCCTGGAGTAGTTGCTATCACTAACCAAGATCTTTTAAGCCTCAAAGTCGATTTCCTCATTCCGGCTGCCAAAGAAAATCAAATTACCTCTGAAAATGCAGATAAAATTCAGGCTAAAGTTATCGTGGAAGCTGCTAATGGACCAACCACTTTTAATGCTGATAAGATTTTAAATGAAAAAAATATTATTGTTGTTCCAGATATCTTGGCTAACGCAGGGGGAGTTGTTGTATCTTATTTTGAATGGGTTCAAAATATCCAATCTTTAATGTGGGATGAAAATGAAGTAAATGCTCTCCTTTTAAAAATCATGAGCAAGGCGTTTAATGAAGTTTGGGATCTTCATATGCAATACCATACTTCCTTACGAATGGCAGCCTATATGTTAGCACTTAATCGCGTTGTAAGAGCAAAAAAAATGAGGGGAATTTTCCCTTGAAAATAAATTGGGGAGCTACTTATAAGATAAAATATGTTTTATTTCATAAAAAAGGATACTTAAGGTAAAATTAAAAGTACAAAATTCACTTTCTTATTTTAGTAAGGGGTGAAGAGCAGTATATTTTATTGTTTATTGAATAGGAATTAAAAAATTTTTTACCAAAGTAAAATAGTTGGAAAAATTTTAAAAGATCGAAAAAGGAAAACTTATGCAGTTAACTGATTTGAAAGTTCTTTCTGAGAATGAAATACTGGCTATTCATAAAAATTCCTTGGTTATTCTTGAATCGATTGGTCTTCGTGTCGAAAGCGAAAAAATTCTCGATTTATTACAAGAAAATGGTTGCCAAGTTGACTTTAAAAATAAACGGGTAAGGTTTCCAGCTAATATTGTCGAAAAATGTTTGTTAACTGTCCCCAAACAAATTCCTATTTATCAACGAGATGGAAATCTTGCTTTTATTTTAGGGGATGGAGGGCAGTATTGCGTAAGTGGCCATAATGCGGTTTTTGTTCTTGAAGACGAAACCGGTAAACGCCGCGACTCAACTGTTAAAGACGTTGAGAATTTTGCCATCCTTTCTGATAAGCTTTCCGAAGTTGATATGGTAGGGGTTCCAGTTATGCCTCAAGACGTAACTCCTCAAACCACTCTGCTTTATGCGATTCAAACGATCCTTGAAAATTCCCTAAAACCAATCTTTTTTTCTTCAGAAAGTGAAATGATTAATCAAGCAGTTATTGATATGGGTAAAGTTGTTACCGGAAAAGAAAATTTGAATGGTTGTTCACCAATAATTAGCCAACTCTCAACCACTAGTCCACTTTATTGGGAAAAAGGAGCGGCTGAAGCCCTTTATATTGTTTCCCAGGAGGGGATTCCACTTGACCTCCTCCCTCAACCAATAGCTGGGGTAACCGCACCTTACACTTTAGCAGGTTTATTGACAGTTCATAATACTGAGGTCCTCTCTGGAATAGTTATATCACAACTGATTCGCCCTGGAACTCCGATTATTTATGGTGCTGCCTGGACAACCTATGAAATGAAACAAGCCAATGTTTTAATTGGGAGACCGGAGTCCTCTTTACTTAGAGTTGCCGGTGCTCAAATGGCACACTATTACAATATCCCCAGCCACACAACTGCCCCAGATAACGATGCCAATTTACTTGATGAACAAGCGGCCTGGGAAAAAATGCTCTCAACCCTTGCCGGTATCATTGGTACCAATGATATGATTGTCAACTTAGGAATGTTTGGAACGGGTATGACAATTAGTCTTGAACAATTAATTATGGATAACGAGATGTGCCGAATCGCTAAACGATTCCGTCGGGGGATCGAAGTCAATAAAGATACGCTGGCTCTTGATACTATTCTTCAGGTCGGGCCAAGAGGCGAATTCCTTACCTCAGAACACACCCTTCATCATTTACGGAGCGGAGAGCATGTGTCTCTCGATGTTTCAAATGGAGCGAATTACGAAGTTTGGAAACAAAAGGGTTCAAAAAATAGTACTAAAAAAGCCTCGGATATAGTATCATCTATCCTCCACTATGGTTGCCAAAATCCACTTCCCACCGATCAACAAAAAGAAATTCATTCGATTATCAACCAATATGAAAAAAGGATGGGTTTAAGATAGATTAAACCATAGAAGATCGTTTTAAAATTTAGTTAAAAAGGAGAAAATATGATTCCCCGGATAGGATTAGTTGGGATGGCAGGGCCTTTAGAAGTTGGTTTTTCAGAAACTCCTTCAATTCTCCTGAGAATGAAAAATCAATTAGAAAAAATTGCTCCTGTTCTAACCAATCTGAATATTTTATATGACCTCCAAACCGTTCAAAATGCCGCAAATTTTTTCGCCAATCATGATTTTGATCTTCTTTGCGTGGGGGTAGGAACCTGGAGCGAAGATCACTATCTACTTGATTTTTTGGAATATTATAATAAACCAGTTGTTCTTTGGGCTTTACCAGCTGTTGAGTCTGGCTCACTTTGTGGTGTTCAACAAATTTGTTGTGTTTTAAAAGAATTAGATAAGCCTTATTTTTATGTTTATGGAGAACCAGAAGATATTAAAGTTCATCAAAAAATTCACGAAATTAGTATGGCTGTGGCACTTTTGAACTATCTTCGCCGTTCACGTATCGGAGTAATTGGTGGGCGAGTAAAGGGGATGACTGAAATTGCTTATGATGAACTTGAAATTAAGGCGAAAACCGGCGTTCGTATCGTAAATCTTGATGATGATGAACTTACCGAATCAGTCATAAATGCTGATCGGCTCTCTGCTAGTGAGCTTTGGAATATAGTTAGACAAAAGGTCGGGATGATAACGGTTGATAACCAAACCGGTATTGATGCCCTCTGTTATTATCTTGGTTTAAAAAAATTGATAAACCAATATGGATTAGAAGGAATATGCATAAAATGCTATCCAAGATATATGGGAAAAGTTTGTCTGGCCTATTCGCTCCTTGCTGAGGAGGGAATAGTAGGAGGTTGTGAAGGCGACGTCAATAATACTGTTGCCATGAAAATCCTTTTTAACTTAACCGGAAAACCGGTTCACAATACCGATCTTCTTTATCCTGATCCAGGATCTCAAACTATTTTATTTTCTCATTGCGGTTCGGGAGGTTTCAGCGTTGCAAATGAACCAACTCAAATTCAGCTTTCACCAGTTCGCTTGTTAAATCAAGGAGTTTGTGCCTTGTTTCCAGCCAAAACGGGCATTGTTACTCTGGTTAACTTGGTAGGAAGGAGAGGAACTTTTCGAATGTCAGCTATAACCGGAGAAGCGATAGAATGTGGGATGGAATTCCCGGGGAATCCACTAAAAGTTCGCTTTAATCGTTCATTAGAAGATTTAAATGAAGAAATTGCCTCAAAAGGGATTGGACATCATTGGATGGCCGGTTATGGAGATGTTCGTAAAGAGCTTGAATATTTTTGTTCTTTAAATAAGATTCAATATTATTCGCTATAAATGTTTTATTTATGGTTATTTTTAAATCAAAAAATTTTCCAATATGATCGAAATTATTTTTAAATGGGAGGGATCGTCAATGTATAAGCAAAAATATTTTACTCTTCTTTTAATTATGGTATTTCTAACGGTCGGTTTATTATTTAGCATTGCCTTTGCTCAAGAAACTCTAAACATTCTTTGCTTCCAAGGATATACCGAAGACGCCTGGGTCAAGGAGTTTGAAAGACAAACTGGTGCAAAAGTAAATGCTACTTACTCTGGTATGGTTGAAGAAATGTTCACCAAAGCTGCTGCAGGTGGTGGTCAGTATGACCTGGTCTCTATCGACTGCGGTTCGGTTCAGAGATATTACGAAAACAATCTTCTTCAGCCAATTGATTTGAGTAAAATTCCTAATTGGGCAAACGTAAGCCAAAAATTTAAAGATATTGACTTCACTATATTCGATGGGAAACCTTATCATGTCTCTTTTGTTTGGGGTTCGAATAATGTAGTGTATAACAAAGATGCCGTAGGTGAATTACCCAATACCTGGTCGGTCTTATGGGACCCCAAATATAAAGGTCAGGTTTCAATTACCGACGAAGCCAATAATAATGTTGTCACGGCAGCTATTGCCCTCGGTTTCCCTGATCCTTACAATCTCACTGAAGACCAATTCAAACAAGTCAAGGAAAAACTCATAGAAATTAAAAGAAATCTACGAACCCTTACCGTTGGATTTGACTCAGAAAAAAGCGTTCTTGGTTCTGGGGAAACCAATCTTAGTATTTCTGGTTATGACTCCGGGCTTATTCTTTATCTCCGGGATGAGTTGAAAATGAATGTAGGTCGCCTTATGCCAAAGGAAGGTATTTATGTTTGGGCTGATGGTTGGGTTATTTTAAAGGATGCAAAAAATTCAGACTTGGCACATAAATGGATTGACTTTATGTTATCAGATTTTGGCCAAAAAGAAGTAGCTAAATTTATGGGATTTGGAGCGGTAACCCCAGCAGCGAAAGAAGTCCTTGATCCTGATATCGTAAAGATGTGTTGCTATGACGATATTGATAAAGTTCCAGTTCCAGTCTTTTTAATGAAAAATCCAGAGAATTTTGAAGCTCGGGTGAACCTTTGGAATGAAGTTAAAGCAACACCCTAGTCAACAAAGAAGTAAGGGGGGAAAGGGGAATATTAAATTGGGAAATATTCTCTTTTCCCTTGCCAATTTCAGTAAGTAGAATCAATAAGTTTATTTTTTTATCTTGATCTCAATAGTACAAAATAAGATAAAGATAAAATAGTTTTTATATTTTTTTTATTAAGCAACATTAGATTTCTTAACAAATCATTGCATTGTATGAAAATTTATTGAACAAACACTTTCCAAACCGAGGTTTTGAGTGAGCAACCAAAAGACCGAAATACAACTCATTAACCTTACCAAGAAATTTGGTAATATTATTGCTGTTCAAGATGTTAATTTAGAGATTTATCACGGAGAGTTTTTCTCTTTACTTGGGCCATCTGGTTGTGGTAAAACTACTACATTACGTATGATCGCTGGCCTTGAAGAACCTACTGAGGGAGAAATTTACCTGGCTGGAGAAGACGTTACCTATAAGCCTGCTCATTTGCGTAATGTAAATACTGTCTTTCAGGACTATGCTCTTTTTCCTCATATGACCGTTGCAGAAAATATCTATTTCCCTTTAAAAATGAAAAAGATGAAATATTCTAATGCTCGATCAATGATCGAAGAAGCTCTTACTCTGGTAAACATGACAGGATTTGGTAAACGTTATCCCCAACAACTTTCGGGTGGACAACGCCAACGGATTGCCTTAGCACGATCATTGGTTAATCGTCCCCGTGCTCTTTTACTCGACGAACCTTTAGGAGCATTGGATTTTAAACTCCGAATTGCCATGCAAAAAGTACTAAAAGATATTCAAAAAAATGTTGATATTACATTTATCTATGTAACCCATGATCAAACCGAAGCAATCACCATGTCCGATCGAATCTGTGTCATGAAAGATGGGGTAATACACCAAATTGGTACTCCTGATGAAATTTATAATTTTCCTGCCTCTCCTTTTGTTGCCAGTTTTATTGGTGATATGAATTTCCTTGAAGGTCAAGTCATTCAAAAAGGAGAGGATACCATTTTTATCGATATAGAGGGCAAGCATATTCTCAGTTCGCGATTAATGGGAAACTTTTCTTTAGGAGATTCAGTGGTTACTTGTGTTCGGCCGGAAAAAATAGGTTTAGATAAAGTATGTAGAAAAGAGTTTCAGAACAAATTCGAGAATCATTTTCAAGCTTCAATCCATAGAATTGTTTTCCGTGGAACTGATTATGAAATTACTCTCAAATTTGGACAATCTGAAATTCGTCTAATAGAAAGTGCTTCTGAATTTAACGACAAAAAAATAGGTGATCAACTTTTTATTGGCTTTCGGAAAGAAGATGTTATAACCTTTTTAAAAGAATACAAGAAGGTATATGACTATGAAACTAACCTTGACAGGTAATTTGAATACAAGACCAAGAGGGAAGCCATCTTTTTTCTCCAAAACCAAGATTGGGATCCCCATTATTACTTGGTTGCTTCTTTTAATTATCATTCCAATCTGTATCATGCTTGTTACCAGCTTCTATATAAAAGAAGGTTCTGTGGTAGTTAAAAAAATTAGCTTAAAAAATTATTTAGAATTTTTTATAAATCCCATCTACCTTCCCATTTTTTTCCGAACCCTACTCCTGGCACTTTTGGTTTCTCTCACATCAATTTTATTAGGTTATCCTTTAGCTTATTTGGTTTCAAGAAAAGTGAAACGCTTCAGAAACCAACTTTATATGTTGGTCATTGTACCTTTATGGGTAAGTTACCTGGTAAGGATCGTTGCTTGGCGAACCATATTAGGAAGAGTGGGTGTCCTTAATTCCATTCTTCTTTCATTAAAAATTATCGATGAACCACTTTCCATTTTTATTTATAGCCCTTTTGCCGTCTATGTTGCTCTTATCTATATCGCTCTTCCCTATGTATTTATTTCTATATTTAATTCTTTAGAAAAAATCCCTCAAAACCTTCTGGATGCCTCCGCCGATTTGGGTGCTAATAGTTTCAATACCTTCCTTCATGTCATTCTTCCTCTTTCAATGCCGGGAGTGATTAGCGGTTTTACTCTTGCTTTTGTTATTGCTCTTGGTGATTATATAATTCCCCAGCAATTGGGAGGATTAAACGGATTGATGTTCGGTAATCTCATTGTCACCCAGTTTGGTTATGCTTTCAACTGGCCATTAGGGGCTGCATTAGGTTTCATTATGTTTACAGTTGCTGTTGTCATCCTACTTATTTCACAAAAATTTGGTTCATCAGAAGGATTCTTAGAATAATGAATAAAACATCAACTTTAAATAGAAAAAAATTTTCTTTCCCTTTTTTGGGTATTTATGGAGCCTTAGTTTATTTCTATCTGTATTTTCCCTTGTTAATTGTTTTTGTATATTCTCTTAACTCATCTCGCTCAACCATGAAATTTGAAGGAGTAACGTTTGATTGGTATATAAAGCTCTTTCAAAATAAAGAGCTTTTAAACTCGCTATTACACTCAATCCAGGTATCAGGGATTGCAGTTATCTTTGCTGTAATTGTAGGAACATCAGGAGCACTCTTTCTCAACCGAATTGAATTCAAGGGAAAAGACTTTTTCCGTACCTTGGCTATGCTTCCCATTATCCTACCGGGA
The DNA here is from genome assembly GCA_018056205.1 of Candidatus Atribacteria bacterium. Taxonomy (GTDB): domain Bacteria; phylum Atribacterota; class Atribacteria; order Atribacterales; family Atribacteraceae; genus Atribacter. The sequence continues at coordinate 15,256 of JAGPGC010000012.1, forward strand.
ATTATAGTCGGACTATCTCTATTGATATTTTTTCTTAATTTAAAGCTTCAACTATCGATGTGGACAGTAATCCTTGGTCATATGAGTTTTACAACACCAGTAGTTATGTTTCAGGTCTTAGCTCGTTTAGCACGCCTTTCCCGTAATTTAGAAAATGCTGCTATGGATTTAGGTGCTAATCCATTTCAAGCCTTTATATATGTAACCTTTCCCATGATCAAAAGAGCAATTATTGGAGGAGCGCTATTAGCTTTTACTATGTCTTTTGATGAAATCATCATAACTTATTTTCTTACCAGTACCTACAATACTCTTCCCATTTATCTTTATGGCATGCTCCGGTTCGGTCTTTCCCCCGAAGTTTATGCTATTTCAACAGTAGTGCTTGGTTTTTCCATCTTGCTAATAATTCTAATGGCAAAATATACTGGGAGTAGTGAAGAAACGATTATGGTACGTTGATATAATTTTGTTATTCTTTCCTATCTAACCTTTCATCTTTGGTTCTTTTGCTTTTAAATGGGCACTGGGAACAATTATCATCTTGAAGATACCTGGTTATTAAGTAACCTGGTTGAATTACCTTATCCGCCTTTTTCAATAAAAGGATAGAGATAAACATTGCTGTTATGGTAACAATTCCAATTAGAATGGATTGAGAAGTAATAGTTTTCATTAAAAGATAGGCACCAAGAACCAGAATGATGGGCATGAGATAAATAAGAAAAGATATTTTTAAGGCGGTGGTATCCTTTACTTCAACCAAAACATTGGCACCAAT
>JAGPGC010000145.1:0-1655 GCA_018056205.1 Candidatus Atribacteria bacterium
TCATAAAAGCAACCGGTATACCATCGGCAATACGCATTCGTTGGATGAGATAGACCTTTTCTCCTTTTTTGAGATTTAATAGCGCCGCAATTTTCTGTGGTGGATTTATAAGTTCAACTATCAGGCTGCCGGTTTCAACTAAGATGTTTTTTTCTTTGAGAGTTTCGGTAAATGAGGTAATGTAGTTTAAGTTTTGGGCGGTTTTTGGTTCTTTTACTACTGTGCCTTTCCCTTGTTTTCTAATAACTAAACCCTCTCTTTCCAATATCCCAATGGCATTTCGAATCGTAGTTCTACTGGTCATAAATTTTTCTTCTAATTCATCTTCAGTAGGAAGAAGCTCTCCTACTTGGTACACGCCATTGAGTATATCTTCTTTGAGGCTATTGCTTATTTTTAAATAACGTGGAATTTGAACCATTGACATAAAACTGATCAAACTCCTCAATTATTTTGATATAAATTTAAAATTGAATATAATAAATTAAATCAAATACTTTCCTTCAGCAAAAATTGACTATTTTTAAATAGTCGGGAAAATAAATAGTACTAATTGATAATGATGTTTTTCCTAATTGGTTATTATCTTCTCGAAATACCCATCTTTTGTCAAGACTTTTTAAGAAATTTTTAAAATTTTTGCTTTTCATATCCAGCAGCTAAGAATATAATATTAAAGTAATAATAAAGCATATTTCGGTTTCCATTTTTTTCTCTTTTTTTAAGCACCTTTGGAGGATATTAAGGTTTTGAAAGATAATTACCTTTTAGTTAAAAAGGAGGTATCATTATGCATTTTAAAGATCGATTTGAAGCTATTCATTTTATCGAAAGTAAAAAAATCATAGCTATCATTAGAGCCAAAGAAAGCGGTTCTTTCCTTGATGCTGTAAAAGCCTTAAAAAAAGGTGGGATAGAATGCATCGAGGTTACTATGACTACTCCGGGAGCCTTAAAAACCTTGGAGGAAGTACGTTCTAAAATTGATGATGTTCTTTTTGGAGCCGGTACAGTTCTGGATCCGGAAACAGCCCGTCAAGCCATTTTATCTGGTGCTCAGTTCATTGTAACTCCTTCTTTGCATCTCGAGGTTATTCGCCTTGCTCATCGTTATGATATCCCTATTATTCCCGGTGCTTTCACCCCAACCGAGATTTTAAACGCTTGGGAAAATGGGGCTGAATGTGTGAAAGTTTTTCCAGCTTCCAGTGTTGGCCCAGATTATATTAAAGCAGTAAAAGGTCCATTCCCTCAAATTAAAATCTGCCCGACTGGCGGAATAAGTTTAGAAAATATGAAAGCTTATTTAAAAGCTGGTGCGTCTTGCTTAGGTGTTGGCGGAAAGTTGGTCGATGCTAATTTGATTAAAAATCAAAAATGGGATGAGTTGACTTCGATTGCCAAGGAATATGTTGACCAATTAATTGATTAATTCATCCCACTATATTGGAATATCTTCCCCACTCGCTACATTAAAAGCAAAATTAAAAAAAGCGAGTAGGTTTTTAGCCAAAAGCCTACTCGCTCCAAAGACCAATTTTTTGTTCTTGAGCTTCTTGCTCCAAATGTAAAAAACGATCAACGTACCGAACGTTAGGTGGAAAAATCACGGTTTTTGCATACCCATTAGCCACCAACCATTCATTAACCATAAT
>JAGPGC010000145.1:1755-3581 GCA_018056205.1 Candidatus Atribacteria bacterium
AAAGACCAATTTTTTGTTCTTGAGCTTCTTGCTCCAAATGTAAAAAACGATCAACGTACCGAACGTTAGGTGGAAAAATCACGGTTTTTGCATACCCATTAGCCACCAACCATTCATTAACCATAATTCCGTCATTGTTATAATCACCAGAAGAGCGGATCAAGAGTTTTTTATACCTTTTTCACTTATGTCACCCGGTAAAGAGGCTCTTCTCCATCCAAAACTCGTATAATGTTTTCGGCGGCAATATTCCCCATTTTAAGGTTCGCTTCTCGAGTATGAGAGGAAATATGAGGAGTGGCTATGACATTGGGGAGCGATAATAGTGGATTATCAAAAGGGGGTTCATGAGTGAAAACGTCTAAAGCTGCACCAGCTATACGACTTTCTTTCAAATAAATATAAAGAGCTTCTTCGTTGATAAGTTCGCCACGAGCGGTATTGATTAAAAAGGCTTCTTTTTTCATAAGGGAAAGAAGCTTATCATTAACCATTTCTCGGGTTTCCTCGGTTAGAGGAGCATGGAGAGAGATAAAATCAGACTCCTTAAATAGTTCTTCCAGTCCCACTTTTTTATAAGGAAAAATTTCTTCGGTGATGAGGGGATCATAATAAAGTATTCTCATCCCAAAAGCTTGGGCATACTGACCAACCTTTTTCCCAATTCTCCCAAAACCTACAATACCAATAGTTTTTCCTTCGAGCTCTAAGCCAAAACTGGTTGCCCCCCATTCTTTCCTTTTTATTTGCTCAATAAAATGAGGAATTTTTCGAGCTAAGGTAAGAATCAAAGCCATTGCCATTTCGGCAACCGATACCGAATTGGTTCCTGGGGCATTGGCAACCACTACACCATGCTTTTGGGCTGATTGAAGATCAATGTTATCAACCCCAACCCCATGTTTTGAAACCACTTTAAGATTTGGGCAATTGGTGAAGACCATTTCACCAATCCGGTCCATTCCAACCAATACTCCATCAGCATCACCAATTAATTCCGATACTATCTTTTCATTCTCTGGGTCAGGATTTTTTTTAATATCTACTTGGATACCAGCTGTTTCCAATCGACGCAATGGATCCTTTGCTGAACGAGCAAAAGATCGAGCAAGAATAACTACTTTTTTCAAAGACCATCACCTCAAGCTGAACTATTCTACTTCCTAATCATCTCCTGATAAAGAGCAAAAGCAACAAACAAATATCCAAACACTCTCACTACAACCAAAAAGTTAATTAATCGATCGGGCGAAACAAATAAGGTAATAAAATGGGAAAGTCCAAAAATAGCAAAAGCGATTCCTACCAGAAGACTAACCATACTTTTCTTTTCCCTATATCCCCAATATCCCAAAAACAAAATAAAAACACTTAAAGCAAAGTTTACTAAACTCACCGTCATTTTAGCTTACCTCCAAAATTAAATATTAACTACTTTTTGACTTTTTAATAAAATAAATGGGCTTGATAACTTGAAGCTAAAAATTAAAATTGTACCTTTACTGGTTCGCGTTCTTCTCCCTGGGTTTCAAAATATTCTCTTTTTCGATGACCAAACATTCCAGCAAAAATATTGGCTGGGAATTTTTCGATGGATGAATTGTACATGAACACGGTATCATTATAAAATTGCCGGGAATAGGCAATTTTATTCTCGGTTTCGCTTAATTCATTTTGTAACTGAGTGAAATTTTCACTAGCTCGTAAATTTGGATAAGCTTCAGCTACAGCAAATAGCTGCCGTAGTGCTTGGGTTAATTGGTTTTCCGCTTGACTTTTCTCAGCAGGTCCTTGTGCTGAAATCGCAACCTGACGAGCTCGAGCAA
>JAGPGC010000146.1 GCA_018056205.1 Candidatus Atribacteria bacterium
GGGTTAGGGTGAGGGGGATACCTATTTTCATCCTTATGTGGTGCTGCTTAAGCAACATGAGAGTCTATCTTGAAAATACCTTATTTAACTTTTCCTTACCTGACAACCCTGGGCTGGAGGGGGATTTTTTGGTAAAATTTTCACAGTTATAATTTTTTCTTTCTCCTTTAAGGTATGGGTACAGGTTATAAGTTTTGTCTTATTATCGTTTGTCCTGTGGTGATAAATTCTAGTAGGATAGCCTATCCTACTTATTTTTTCCAACCCCGCGTATTTTTACCTTCTTTATCGCTAATCCTTTTTCTTGATAAATTCTGATTATATCGGGTATTAATTTTTTTACTTCGTGGTTTAATATTGGATCGGTTATGCTTAAAAACAAAACCCCATTTCGATATCCATCACATTGACAAAACCCCTTTATTGTTGGAAAAATTTCCTCAAACCTTCCTAAGAGCTGATAATTATTTATCGGTTCCGCCAAGCCTTCCTTCTTTAAATATTCTTCTAAAATTTCGCCCAGTCGTGTTGGTTGTCCCGGAAAAAAACGGTATGCTTGGTCATCCATTTTTTTCAACTTATGCTTCCTTTCTCAACTTTTAACACCGTTACTCGGTTCTTACCTTTCCTTTCCCATGTATCATTTTCACTCGTTGTGGTTATAAACACCTGTCCTTGGTTTAAAATCTCTTCTAATAAAATATCCTGATGACCTTGGTCCAGTTCGGAGAAGATATCATCAAAAACCATGATCACCTTGCTTTTCTTAATTAATTGTATCACAGACATCTCTGCTAATTTTATTGACAGAGCCAGCGATTTTTTTTCTCCCTGAGAACCATAAGTACGAATTTCCCGACTGTTTTTCTCAAAAATGATTTCATCGCGATGAGGACCAATCAGAGTTATCTCTCTCTCTCTTTCTTCTTCTTTTACCATTTTGAATCCTTTTTCTAAACCTATGGAGTTCTCGTCGTCCAATTGATAGCCATAAGGTTGATATTTCAACAAAAGCGATTGACCATTCATCCCCAAACGCGAATAATAATCTTTAATCAAAGGGGCATATAATTTTAAATATTCAATTCTACCTTGAATTATTTTCTTTCCTACTTGAATAAGTTTTTCAGTATAAGTCTCAATGAGCTCATCACTTGCCTGCTCTTTTAATAAAAAATTTCTTCGTGCTAACCATCCCTCATACTGGTACACCAAAGTGGTATGTGAATTATATATAAACCCAATTGCATCATCAATATAATCTCGCCTGTTTTGTGGAGGTCCTGTTACAATTTCTTGATCATCAGGAAAATAGCCAACCAGCCATATGCCCCGCTTTCCTGGTCTTGGATGACCATTTATTCTCCATTCTTTTTTTTGCCCCGGTTGTATTGTTACTTCTTTCCAGAAGTAAGCTCCGTTATCAATAACTTTTGCTCCCAAATAACTAAAACTTTCCCCCCACGTAATCACCTCTTGGTCTTTTACCCTTCTAAAAGACTGGCCCCTCGATAAAAAATATATAGCCTCTAACAGATTCGTCTTCCCTTGAGCATTTTCTCCTTGTAAAATGATTAAGTGGTTAGAGAAACCCAACTGCGTCTTTTCTAAGTTTCTCCAATTAATACATTTTAGTTCTTGAATAAACATATTTCATTCTTCATCTCTAACTTTTAGAGGCATTATTAAATATTGATACTCATCGCTTTCACCAAATATTAAGACTGGTGCTACTTCACTATTGATTCCTATTTCAATATTTTCCCATGGTGCAACCCGAACACAATCGATCAAAAAACGTGAGTTAACCGCTATATTAAAAGCTTGACCTTCCCAACTTACTTCAATTTCTTCCTTGGCTACTCCCAACCCTTGACTCTCGCAGGTCATCAACAGCTTATTATCTTTATACTTTAGATAAATTACTTCTTCTTCTGGCGTAGTAACCAGTGTCGCTCTTTCTAATCCATCAAGAAACATTTTCCGGTTGATGGTTACTTTTGCTGCAAATTCCTTAGGTATCACTGACTCATATTCAGGAAAATCACCTTCGACCAGACGGCTGTATATTACCAGCGTATCCATATCAAATACTACTTCTCCCTGCCCCGGTATTACATTTATTTTCTCCCCCACCATTACTTTCATTATTGCCGTCGCAACTTTCGCTGGTACTATAAAATATATCTTTTCTCCCAACTTATTATCTAAACATTCAATTTTATGTAAGCCTAACCTATGACCATCGGTTGCTGCTAAGAATAAATATGAATCTTTACCCTCAATAAGTACACCAGTTAATGACCCGCGGGTTTCATCATTAGAAGCTGCAAACACTGTCCGACTATAACCCATTTTTAACTGTTCACTCTTCACCGTAAAATATTTATCCTTTTGATAAGGAGGGAAAATTGGAAAATTTTCTGGAGGGTAACCAGTCAACTTAAATAAACTTTTTCCACAACTTATCTCAGTTACCCAGCTATCTGGTAAAGTATTAATTATTACTGTTTCTCCTATCATTCCTCTTACTATCCCAATTAATAATTTACCAGGAAGAACAATGCTACTATCCTCTTCCACATCAGCCTGACATTTTACAGCTATACCCATTTCCATATCATTAGATAGTATTTTAATTATTTCTTTGTTCTCAGCCTCGATTAATAACCCGGTTAACACTGGGATTGAGCTTCGAAATGGAACAAAAACTGAAACGTGATCCATTGCTTTTTTTAATTCTTTTAGTTTTATTGATGCTCTCATTTTTTATTCCTCCCGAGTGATAGTTATCCACATTTTATAATTTCTACTATTACTCTTTTTTATATATACAAAAAAAATAGTAGGAGTAGTAATAGGGTAAAAATCTGTGGATAAACCCAGCTTTTCTAATGTCTTATAAAAAAATGGTCAGGAAAGATGATATATTATTTTGTGAAGTAGCTGTGGAAGGAAGGTGATTAACTTCCTTCTCGCTGAATTTTTTCTATTATTTCACTAATCTCTTGGGAAAGCTGTGGATTATTTTCTAAATCAGATTTTATTTTTTCATAGGCATGTAGTACAGTTGTGTGATCTCTTCCACCAAATTCTTCCCCGATCGCTGGTAAGGAGAAGTTGGTTAAAGAGCGGGTTATATACATAGCCACCTGTCGAGGGAATGCCACCTCTTTAGTTCTCTTCTTAGCACGCATGAGGCCTGGTTTTATCGAATAGTGTTCGGATACCACTCTTTGAATAGTGCTCACGCTAATTTTTTTAGCAACTGTCTTGGGGAGAATATCTTTTAGAATTTCCCCAGCAATCTCAGGATTGGGACTAATTTGGTTTAATGTGCAGTAGGCTTTAATACGAACCAAGGCGCCCTCTAATTCTCTAATGTTGGAAGGAATACGATCGGCAATAAATAGAACGACTTCGTCAGGAATATCAATATGCTCGATCTCTGCTTTTTTCCTGAGTATGGCAATACGGGTTTCTAAATCAGGTGGCTGAATATCAGCTAATAATCCCCATTCAAAACGGGAACGTAGCCGGTCTTCAAGAG
>JAGPGC010000147.1 GCA_018056205.1 Candidatus Atribacteria bacterium
ATGATACTGTATTCCCATGAAGTAATAAAAGTGGTTTTCCCGAGCCTTCGATTCGATAAAAAACTTTTAAGCTATCATATTCAAAAAAGGGCATTGGTTTCCTCCTATCCTAAAAATACCGTGATGGGTGAGAGTGAGAGTGATTAATAAAAAATGTTATATTAAAAAATGTCGTCACCCTGAGCCCTCGCTTTTTGAGGGCGTGAGGGTCTCATCCTTTCGATCTTTTTAATGTATACCTTTAAAATATGAGATTCTCACGCGGGAAAACGCCGCTCAGAATGACGGAGGGGTGGATGGGATTCTCACGTCGCAAATTTGGGTGTTTTTCCCAAGTTGGTTTTTTATTTTCTATCTTTTTATCTTACGCCGTAGGCTGTTTTGTCTCAGAATGACGGCTTAAGATAAGTATTTTCATCCTTATCTAGTGGGGCTTAAGCAACATGAAGGTCTATTCTTAATAATAGTTTGTCCTCAATAGTTAAAGTTGTTTTTCCGAGGATGTTTCATCTGGCTCATTTTCTTCTTTTTCGATTTCATTAAATAGTTTTTCCATTTCTTCTTGAGTTTTTTTCAATTTACTTTTACAAATTTGGCTAAGAAATGTAGCACGCTTCACCTTTTCTGCCAAAAGGTCAACATCAATTTCTCCATTTTCGATTTCTGCAACAATATTTTCCAGTTCTTCAAGAGCTTGTTTATAGCTTAATTGGTTTTTTTTATTCATGGTTTATCCTCCACTTTACTATGGATTAATCCATCAAGAAGCTGAGTTGTGATAGTTTGACCTGAGCTCACTTGTTTGATACTAGTAAGAAGAATTCCATTAGTTCGGGCGATACTAAACCCTCGTTTCATAAGATTTACTGGATTAAAATGGTAAATAGACTGCTCAAGGAGTGAATATTTGTTCATGACTTCTTGAAATCTTTGTTGAAAAACCGCTCCTTCTTTTTGTGAAATAAGGAACCAACGATTTTGTTGACGAGAGAAAGACTGGCGACTTGCTGAAACAAGACGAATTGTTAAAAGTTGTTGTTTTGAAATAGAACTTGACAAAATATTTTTTAGAGAATGGCATAATGTCATGAGTACTTCTTGTAGTTCAAATTGTAAAATTTCCAGCATTCGTTCCGAGTGTCGAATTATGCTGTTTTGTAAATCTTCAATTTGAGTTTCAAAAAGGCGGATGCCAGAGATTATAAACTCAGCAACTGCGGTTGGAGTCTTTTTCTTAGTATGAGCAACCATGTCAACGACTGTATCATCTCGCTCATGTCCGATACCGGTTACTACAGGTAAAGGAAAGCGAGCAATTGCCGCTGATAATTCATAATCATCAAAACAACTCAAATCAATCTGAGAACCCCCACCCCGAATAATAACTACTAAATCGAATAAATGAAATTGATTTTTGATTTTTTGAAGGGCTGCCATAATTGATAATGATGCTTCTTCGCCCTGCATCAAAGCCTTAAATAAAGTGAGAGAAAATTGATATCCATAAGAATTTTCCTGGAGGTGTGTAATAAAATCACCATATCCGGCAGCTGTCGGGGATGAAATGATGGCAATGCGTTGGGGGACTAAGGGGAGAGGAAGTGATTTATTCATTTCAAAAAGACCCTCTCGAGTAAGGCGTTCTATGACTTCTCTTTTTTTCCGAGCCATCTCGCCGGTTGAATAGGTGGGATCGATATCCCTAATGTTAAGACTCAATCCATATACTTCATGGTACTGAACCTGAGCATTAAAGAGGATTTTCATGCCTCTTTTGAGGGTTTCGCCAGTTGCTTTTTCAAAATTATGGGAAAGAATTCGGTAATTATATGCCCATATAGTTGCCCGAGCTTGGGCAATGATTTTTTCCTCATTTTTATCGACTAATTCTAAATAGCAGTGACCGTTTTGATTTTCTCTAATGTTGGCGATTTCTGCTACAATCCAGAGATACTCAGGGAAATTTTCCCCAATAACTTCTCGAATGAGGATACTTAAATCATAAAGACTGATAAATTGAGAAGAAAGTAATTGATTGGTCATCAATTTTTCCATTTTGAATTTTTAAATTACTTCAAAATTTGATTAATAAAGGTTTACTCAATTACTCCTTTCTTTTTCAAAGTTTCTTCCATTTCACTAACCAGGTTTCCAAACTTCTTCAGAAGATTATCAATAGCTTGTGATGAAAGCATATCTACTCCAGCAGCCTTAAGTACTTCCACAGGATAATCAGAACTTCCGGCTTTGAGAAAATTCAAATACTTTTCAATGGCATCCGGTTGACCAGTAACGATATTATTAAGAAGTTCGTTGGATGCTGCCAGTGAGGTTGCGTATTTAAACACATAAAAATTCATATAAAAATGAGGGATACGAGACCAACCTCGACTTGCCAACTCTTCGACGACCAAGTCAGGTCCATAATATTTTTCTAGTAAACTTTTCCAGATCTCACTAAGTGAATTGTAGGAAAGAGCTTCTCCCTTTTCAACTCGCTCATAGATTGTCTGTTCAAATTCTGAATACATGACTTGGTTGTAAACTGTCCCTCTAATATTTTCAATCATTTTGTCCAGGAAATAGAGTTTTTCATCATCATTTTTAGCCTGCTGAATGAGATAGTCTAACATCAAATTCTCATTCATGGTAGAAGCAACTTCAGCAGTAAAAATCGGTATTGGCGAATTCACGTACTTTTGCGTAGAATTAGTGTAGTAAAAATTCAAAGCATGACCCATTTCGTGTGCCAGGGTAAGCATTGAATCAGCAGTATCATCGTAGTTCATCAAAACATAAGGATGAGTATCGTAAGCACCCCAACTGTAACCACCGGTCGCTTTATTTTTTGTTTCATATACATCAATCCATCGATTTTCAAATCCAGTTTTCATCATATTTAGATATTCATCTCCCAGTGGTTTTAGACCTTCAAAAAGCATCTCCTGGGCTTTTTCATAAGGAATAACGAGGGTATAATCAGCTACTAATGGAACATACAGGTCATAAATCTTAACCTGATCTAACTTAAAAACCTTTTTGCGTAAAGCAATATATTGATGGAGATAGGGAAGATTATTATTTACCGCTTGGATAAGGCTATCGTATACTTCGCCGGGAATATTTTCTCCAGAAAGTGAGGCTTCGAGGGAGGAATTATATTTTCGGGCTTGGGCAAAAAACCAATTTTTTTTGACCTCTGAATTGAGAGTGGTAGCCAAGGTATTTTTAACTTTATCATAAGAGCTTAATACCCCTTCATATACTCGCTTTCGGAAGTCTCGATCTGGGCTTTGCAAATATCGGTAAAAAACACCTTCTGAGAGTTGAACTTCCTCACCTTTTTCGTTCTGAACTTTAGGGAAAATCATATCAGCTTGAGTAACTTTGTCAAAAATGACCGATGGAGCACTAGCCATATCCGATGCTTTAGCTAATAATTCTTCCTCGGGTTTGGAAAGAGTATGAGGTTTTAGTTTAAGTAAAGCATCCAAAGCATGGCGATAAT
>JAGPGC010000148.1 GCA_018056205.1 Candidatus Atribacteria bacterium
TTTGGTTTTTAATGAAGAGCAGAAGAACATTTGACAACCATTACCGGTATGCAGGTTTTCTTAATCACATCAACCGTAACGCTTCCTAAGAAGATACTGGCGATTCCAGTTCTTCCATGAGTTCCCATAATAATAAGGTCAATCTGATTTTCTTCGGCATATTTAACGATTTCTTCAGCAGGTTCCCCAACTAATACTTCTAAAGTCGGTTTCATACCCTCTTGGCATTGGGATGAATTTTTATCATATTCTTGTTGCATATCATTTTGAATGGTTTGAATAACATTTTCCCAGGGGTTTCCTGGTTCAGAGGTGAGTGCATTAACTTCAGCTAAGGTAAGGACATGAGCTAAAGTAAGCTGAGCGTCGAATACCTTGCAAAAGTAAGCGGCATTTTGGATGGCTAAATCAGAAAATGGAGAAAAATCGGTAGGTACCAAAATATGAGATACTTTCAAATAAAGTTCCCTCCCTCTTTTTTTAAAAGATTAACCTTTTCCTAAAGAAAATGCAAGATATATCTATCAGGGAATGGATAAAAATATGCTAAAATGACAAGCAAAACCAAATCAGCGAAAAATACTGGAGGGAGAAATTTTGAAAAATTATTGGAATATCTTTTTACTTAAGATTAAACTTCGCTCCCTAATCGGAGAAAAAGATCAAGGTTTTTTGAATCTCGGGAAAAAAGTGTTTCAACTTATTCGCGATAAAGAGCTGGAAATGGACGACCTGAAAGAAAATGCTCAGGAGATCCTTTCGATTGAAGATGAAATCGATCATGTTAGTGAAATTTTACATCGAGAAATGGGAGAACCAGCACGCAAACCATGCCAATCCTGTGGAAAATATATCGATATCCATGCAAAATATTGTTCCTTTTGTGGGAATATTCAAGAAAGGAGTAATACAGAATGATAGAGCGCTACAGCCGTCATGAAATGAGTAGGATTTGGGATGAAGAACACCGAGCTCAAGTATGGCTGAAAGTTGAGATGCTTGCTCTGGAGGCTTGGGTTGAGTTGGGATTATTGACTCAAGCTGAATATCAAAAGATTGCTGATCAGGTTACTATTTCTCTTGAACGGATGAAGGAAATTGAAAATGTCACTCATCATGATGTTATTGCCTTTCTTACTAGTTTAACCGAAAAATGTGGTCCAGAAGCACGTTTCATTCATTTTGGTATGACATCGTCGGATATGCTGGATACTGCCCAGGCATTTCTCATGAAAGAAGCAGCTGATTTACTTATTGAAGACTGCCAGAAAGTTCTTCATTCCATTCAACAAAAAGCGTTAAAATATCGAAATACGCTAATGGTAGGTCGAACCCATGGGATTCATGCTGAACCTACTACTTTTGGGCTGAAGATGGCCATATGGTATACCGAAATGCAACGAAATTACCATCGTTTGATTCAAGCTCGAGAGATAGTAAGGGTTGGAAAAATTTCAGGGGCGGTAGGAAATTATGCTAATATTCCACCCTTTGTTGAGCGGTATGTATGTGAAAAATTGGGTTTAAAACCTGCTGAAGTATCAACCCAAATCATCCAAAGAGACCGTTATGCTGAATTTGTCTGGGCTATGGCTATGATTGGAACATCTTTAGAAAAATTTGCCCTGGAATTGAGAAGTTTGCAAAGGACCGAAATACACGAAGTTGAAGAAGGTTTCTCTTCAGGGCAAAAAGGTTCATCGGCTATGCCTCATAAAAAAAATCCGATCACCGGAGAACAAATCTGCGGTTTAAGTCGAGTTTTAAGAGGAAACTTAGTGGTCGCGATGGAAAATATTCCACTTTGGCATGAACGGGATATTTCTCATTCTTCTGCAGAACGTATTATCCTCCCTGACTGTTGCATGGTATGTGATTACTTGCTCATTACCTTTTGTCGATTAATGGATAATTTACGAGTTTTTCCGGAGAATATGATGAAGAATTTGGAGTCTAATCGAGGCTTGGTTTTCTCCGAACCTATTCTTCTTGAATTAATCAAGAAGGGAATAAGCCGTGAGGCAGCCTATAAAATTGTGCAACGTTCGGCATTAGCCACCTGGGAAGACCCCCAAAAATCATTTCAGGATATTTTGCTGCAAGATGGTGAATTGAGGAAATATCTTACTCAAGAAGAAATTGAGAAGTTGTTTGACTATCAGCATTTTCTGCGATCGGTTGATTACATTTTTAAAAACGCTGGTTTAGAGGAAGAGGGCAAGGAATGATTGAGGAATGGACCTATCAAAAATCCGGTGTCAACATTGATTTAGCCAATGCAACCGTTGAAAAAATAAAAACTTTGGTAATGTCAACCCGAAGGCCAGAAGTTATCGCCGATATTGGTGGTTTTTCTGGAATTTTTCGTATGGGAGAAAAAGGTAAAAATAGTCCTTGTTTAGTTGCCAGTACCGATGGAGTTGGGACGAAATTAAAGATTGCTATTCATTTGGGAGTTCATGATACCATTGGAATCGATTTGGTAGCTATGTGTGTAAATGATATTCTCTGTGCTGGTGCCGAACCCTGGTTTTTTCTCGATTACTTTGCCTGTGGAAAATTACGTACGGAAATTTTAGAAAAAGTCATTACTGGAGTTGTGCAAGGATGTCAATTAGCTGGGTGTGCCCTATTGGGAGGAGAAACTGCTGAAATGCCTGGTATGTACCAGGAAAATGATTATGACTTAGCTGGTTTTGCGGTTGGGTCAGTATTAGAAAATAACATCATTGATGGACACAATATTCAAATAGGTGATGGAGTTGTTGCTCTTGCTTCATCAGGACTTCATAGCAATGGTTTTTCTTTAGTGAGAAAGGTATTAGATCAAAACCATATTAGGTATGACCAAGTGGTTGGAGGGCTTGATTTAGCCCAAGAGTTGTTAAAACCAACTCGAATTTATGTTAGCAGTGTTTTAAAACTTTTCCAGGATGTACCCATCCGGGGAATAGCTCATATTACCGGGGGTGGGATTGTCGAAAATGTCCCTCGTATTCTTCCTCAACAACATGGAGTAATGCTATTCAAAAAAACAATTCAAACTCCTGAAATTTTCTCCCTTCTTCAAAAAATTGGGAAAATACCGGAAACGGAGATGTGGAGAACTTTCAATATGGGGGTGGGGATGATATTAATAATTGAAAAATCTGGGGTTGATAAAGCTTTGAACCTCCTTAATGAGAATGGTGAAAATGCCTATCTAATTGGAGAAGTCATATTGGGTCAGGAAAGGGTGAAATGGAGTGAATGAAAAAAATATTGTGGTTTTGGTTTCAGGGAGAGGAACCAATCTCCAAGCGATTATCGATGCGACACTGTCTGGTTTCGTTCCGGGTAAAGTATCATTAGTGATTAGCGATATTCCTGATGCTTATGCTTTGATTCGAGCTCAAAAGGCAAACATCCCAACTTTAGTCCTTGATTATAAACGTTTTTCCGGGAAAAAGGCCTATGAAGATGAACTTTTACGAGTATTAGAAAAAGAAAATCCATCAGTCA
>JAGPGC010000149.1 GCA_018056205.1 Candidatus Atribacteria bacterium
AAAGGAGGAATTGCCTTGAAATTAGAAAATAAAATTGCCATAGTAACTGGTGCTGGACAGGGAATAGGAAAAGCCATTGCAATTGGTTTAGCCAAAGAAGGGGCTGCGGTGGTGGTTAATGACATTCAGGAGAAGAACTGTCAGGAAGTAGCTGGGATTATTGAACAAGATTACCATCGACCCAGTTTAGCGGTTATTGGAGATGTTAGTTTACGAAGTACCGCAGTGAAAATCAAAGAAGAAGCTCTCAATAAATTTCACCGCATTGACATCCTGGTCAATAATGCTGGAATCATGATATCCGGATTGGTGGTCGATTATAAGGAAGAGGATTGGGATCGAATATTTACCGTGAATGCTAAAAGTGTATTCTTAATGTGTCAAGAAATCGGACGGGTTATGGTGGAACAGCGTTCTGGGAAAATCATCAATGTTTCTTCTATCGGTGCTAAAAATGGAGACGTTGCTCAAGCAGCTTATGCAGCAACTAAAGCAGCTGTAATGAACTTCTCAAGAGCATTAGCCAGAGAATTTGCACCATTGGGAATCAACGTTAATTCCATCTGTCCAGGTATTGTGGACACTCCATTAGGTCAAGTGAATTTAAGCGATCCAGTCAAAAAAGAAAAATTCATCCAGATGACCCCCAAGGGGAGGATTAGCGTACCAGAAGATCTGGCTGGCATTACAGCTTTTCTTGCTAGTGATGATGCTGACTTCATTGTAGGACAGGCAATCAATGTTGATGGTGGTATCTTATATTATTAATTATTAGGTTTTTTACACTTTTATTTTGGGGGGATTAAATTAAAACGGAGGGAGCTGTCGCCATTGCCAACGGAATACATTTTGGGTATTGATTTAGGTACATCATCCCTTAAGGCATCGCTTCTTGATTTACACCATTCTAAAATAAAATCAGAATCGGTTGAGTTAACGGTTTCTTATCCAGATTCCTATTCAGCTGAACAAAATCCTCTTGATTGGTGGGAAGCTTTCCGAATATTAGTACAAAAAATGAAACAACTTATTGGAAGACTGGATTCTATACGAGCTATTGGTTTGTCTGGTCAAATGCTTGGTCTAATTAATCTTGATGAAAATGGTCAACCTCTCCGACCAGCATTAATTTGGTGCGATCAAAGAAGCTTTATGGAATTGAATGAAATAAAAGAAAAAATTGGTGAGGAAGATTTATTGCAAAATACTGCAAATACACCTCTCACTGGTTATTGGCTTCCCAAACTTTTATGGCTGCGTAAACATGAAAGTGACATTTTTCAAAAATCTAAACATTACCTTCTTCCCAAAGACTATCTTCGTTATCGGTTGACTGACGAATATATCACTGAAGTTTCAGACGCTTCTGGTACTTTGCTTTTTGATGTTGCTCACCGTACCTGGTCAAAAAAACTCATAAAAGATTTTGATTTTAATTTTTCCTGTTTTCCCCAAGTAGTTGAGTCAACCGAAATAACTGGGTATATAACTTCAAAAGCATCACGGGAGACCGGACTTCCTGAGGGAATTCCTGTTATTGGTGGTGGTGGTGATCAGTCTTCAGGAGGTATTGGTCTTGGCGTCATAAACAAGGGTATTATGTCCTGTGTTTTGGGAACTTCAGGAGTTGTGATGGCGCAAACTGATGAAGCCAAAATTGACCGAAAAAATAGAGGCTTACACTCATTTTGCTATTCAATTCCAGGAAAATGGTTTCTTATGGGGTGTACATTGGCAGCTGGAGGTTCATATCGGTGGCTTCGTCACTCATTACTCCCTCTAAAGAAGAATCTAAGTTATGATCACCTCAATTCATTAGCCAGTGAGATTGAACCAGGGAGTGGCCAACTGGTTTTTCTTCCTTATCTTATTGGGGAGCGAACTCCTCATTCTGATCCGAATGCTCGAGGGGTGTATTTTGGTTTAAATTACCAACATGATTTACGGCACCTAGTTCGAGCTACTATTGAAGGAGTTGCTTTCAGCCAGAGAGAATCAGTGGAAATTTTAAAAGATTTTGGGCTTGAAGCTGATCGTTTAATCGTGTCGGGAGGAGCTGCCCGAAGCCAATTATGGTGTCAAATTATGGCTGATGTTACCGGAATAGAAGTTGTAACCACCAATATAGACGATCCGGCCTCGGTTGGAGCAGCTTTTATTGCTGGGGTAGGGACTGGTATTTTTGATTCATTTCAAACTGGATGTAACATGTTTATTCAACATGGAGAAGTTCTGGAACCATCATTGAAAAATAATGAAATTTATGAGGTACTTTTTGAAAAATATCAAAAACTCTATCAAGTACTTAAAAATTATTACCAGGAATTTCAATTGACAGGAAAATAATCTGATTTCATGAATTACATTTTTCTAATTATTATTGATGAGTTTAAAATTGAGAAATGATAAATAGTTTTCAAGGAGGTTAATTCGGTGAAAAAGTTCATTAATAAATATGAGAACCTAATCGAGGAAATGGTAGAGGGGTATGTACTGGCTAATTCGAAAAAAGTGAAGCGTCTTCCTACCGAAAGAGTTTTAGCTTATGTTGATGCACCAATTCAAGGGAAGGTAGGTGTGATAACCGGTGGAGGTTCAGGGCATAAACCAGCCTTTATTGGATATATAGGGAAAGGTCTATTAGATGCGGTAGCGGTTGGGGATATCTTCGCTGCTCCTCCCGTTCAACGTTGTTATGAGGCTATTAAAGCAGCTGATGGTGGAGAAGGAGTATTAGTGTGTATTGGCAATTATTCTGGTGATACCATGAATTTTGGAATGGCGGCAGAATTGGCTCAAGCCGAAGGAGTTCCGGTAGAAATCCTGGTAATGAACGATGATGTTGCGTCTTCTCCAAAAGATCGAATGGATAATCGACGAGGGGTTGCCGGTGAAGTGGTTCTCTGGAAAATTATGGGAGCTCTTGCTAAAGAAGGAGCCGACCTGGCTACTCTTAAGGAGGTAGGAAACCGAACAATCTTTAACACCCGTAGCCTTGGCGTGGCTCACACACCATGCATTATGCCTTCCTCGGGGAAACCCAGTTTCCAAATTGGTGACGATGAAATGGAAATTGGAGTAGGGCACCATGGTGAACCAGGAATCCAACGCACGAAAATGATGACTGCCGATGAAGTTACCACTCTCATCACCCAAAAAATCCTTGAAGATCTCCCTTTTGGGGCTGGAGATGAAGTTTCGGTTCTGATGAGCGGTCTCGGGTCAACCTCGCTTTTAGAAATGTATATATGTTATAGGAAACTCCACCAAATTCTTACTGATCATCAAATTAATGTTCATCGTAATTATATTGGAGAATTTTTCACTTCAATGGAAATGGGTGGTTTTTCAATTACACTTACCAAACTCGATGAAGATTTAAAACGCTTGATTGATGCTCCTTGCGATGGAGTACATCTCATTCAGTACTAAAGGAGACGAACAACGATGGCTGAAACCATTTCTTTCAATAC
>JAGPGC010000150.1 GCA_018056205.1 Candidatus Atribacteria bacterium
CCCATTATGATCAGAGCCATCATATGAGTAAAAACTGTAAAACCAGTGAAAAAAGCAAGGGGAATTACCAGCCACATCATGCCTAATAAACCAATCAATCCCCCCAGCCATATTTTAAGAATCCCAGGTAAATCATAAAAAGCCCTTTGAGCGATCAAAATTCCAAAAAGAAAATATAAAAAGAAATAAAAATATCCAGTCATAAATGATCCTTCTTATTTTTTTGGGTTTATTTTTGAATATATTAATATTTTCTGAGGAATTTACGAAAAAAATCCATGTTAATATTCTAGGTAACTACCTGGAACGATTTGATCGTGCTTATACTCAAAATCAGCCCACAATTCTCCGTTTTCATACCATTTTTTCCAAGCACCTTCTCTCAAATTGTTTTGATAATGACCTTCTGATTCTTTATTCCCGTTTCGGTAATTTTTAACCCATAAGCCACTCTTTTGACCGTTCTGATAAGTTCCTTTTTGGCCAATTACTCCATTGTCATAACAAGAAATCCACACACCGACTTTTTTCCCATTTTGATATTCTCCTTCATTCTTTTTCTTCCCATTTTCATACCAGCTGTTTTCCAAGCCATTCTTAACTTGAGTTCCATCCGGTAATAATATATAGGTATATTGAACTTTTAATTTACCATTTGGGTATTTCTCCTGATAGTTAAAGACTTTTGTCTGAGATTCAGGTGTATTTATTGTAGTAGTAACTAAAGGCTCCTGAAGAATCTCTACTTTCAACTTTTTCATAGCTATCATTCGACCCTTGCTGCGGTCAAAGGCCTTTACCGTCACTTCATATTTTCCTGGTTGAGAAAAAATATGAGTCATTTCTCCAACTGAGCTATCCACAACCTTTGATTTATCTCCGAAATTCCATTGGTATTTTAGGCTCTTTACCGAAGCTGGAATATTATCAATAACCGCTTTAAAAACGTATTCCTTGCCAACTTTGCCATTGAGCAACGAAGATGGTTCAACCATCATATCCGCTAATTCAACCTCAATAGGTATGGTGGTTGGAATGGGGATTGAGGTTTCAGTATTAACTGAAGAAGAATCAATCTCACTACCAACTAAATAAAACCTACCACTTATAACTTTTCCAGGAAGAATAGCCTCATCTTGATCGAGTAGTTTAAGTTCTTCCAGGATAAGTTCTGACTGAGAAAGGGTCTTATCTTTATCTATCACTCGAAATTTTAAGACTGCTATAGTTCCATTATCTTTAGTTAATTTGAGTTCTTTCGATTGAAAGATATTCAACCTTATTTTTCCGACATTCATGGTTTCTGCACTGAACTGCCAACTATTATTAATCTCCCCGGGAGTAATTTCTAAAAATTCAAGTAGATCTGGATTGAAGGTTAACACCATTTCTATATGGGCAGTTTTTTGAGATCCATTAAAATATACTGGTACTTTAATAGTCTCCTGGAGTTTTCCTCCAAGGAAAGGAAGCGATACCGTCGACACCGGTGGCGGAACTATTGTTGTAAAGGAAAAAATAAAGGTATCTAACAAGGTATTTCCATAATTATCCATCAAAGATTGATAGGGTAAAATTACTTGATAGGTTGTTTTGGTTTCCAGATTGGAACCAGGTTTCAAAAGTAAAAGGGTATCCTGTATTTCAATATCACTAAGAACTGATTTTTGATATTGGTCATTTAAAGCTATAGTATGAAAAGTCGGACCAGGTTGAATGGGTTCATCAAATTGAATCTTAATTTGAACATCCATTGGAACTTCAACGGCTCCGGAATTGGGAAAGGTTAACGTCACTTGAGGTGGATTGGAATCGATTGGAGGAGTTGATAATCCAGGCATAGTAGGTTTGGTTGGACTAAGGGAGGGTAGTTGATCTTTTCCTTCTAAATTTATGGGATAAGTTAATATTTCTGAAAGAGATGGGATTGGAATCGAGTTGCTATGCAGAAAATCGGAAATAATTTGACCCATTCCAGGAAGGTCAGGCAAAGAAGTTTTGGTTATTGCTAGCTTTAGAAAGGAAGGAAGCTCGTTAACAGGACTCTCCGTTTGCAGATTATTGTCTGAATACCGAGAGTGAGCAACAGATTCATTTAAGGAAAATACTGGATATCCATTAAGGAAAATTCCAATAACAATTATTACACCAAAAATTATTAAATGAATAGCTCTCTTTCTTTCCATTTTTTGATCCCTTTCATTTTTGATTCGATTATTTTTTTCCTCTTAACTCGAGCGATCAGATCGATAAAACCTTGAATATAAATTCAATCCCGGTTATTATGATACCAGTCACCTTGTTAATAAAAAAGTATATAATAAAATTATCCAATTATCGTTAAGGAGGTGTTAGGAATTGACCAATTATATTGAAGCTTTTGAAGAACTTTCGGATGCTGATCGAAATATACACCGAGCTCTCAATAGTTTGAAAGAAGAAATTGAAGCAATTGATTGGTATCATCAAAGGGCGGCGGTAACTTCAGAATCTGAAATTAAAACCATCCTCATTCATAACCAAGTCGAAGAAATTGAGCACGCCAGCATGCTTTTAGAATGGTTGCGAAGACATATGGAAGGATGGAATGAAAATTTAAAAACCTATTTATTTACCACCGAATCAATTGGGGAAATTGAAACCGCAGAAAAATCCGCCAAGCCGGAAATAAATGGTGATTTGGGGATTGGCAAAATGAGATAGTTATCTCCGATAATAGTTTAAGATTTAAATTACTCCATTGGACAAGGAGGATAATTTATGGATATTCTAAAAAGAAATATTGCACCAATAACCGATAAAGCTTGGCAGGAAATTGATCGACAAGCAAAAAAGGTTTTTCTTAACCAGCTCACTGCTCGTTATTTCGTTGATGTTATAGGGCCTAAGGGGTGGGATTATACCACAGTGGGATTGGGACGGCTTAACGTTCCAGAAAATCAAAGAGAAGGAAATGTTAGATTTGGAATTCACCTGGTTCAACCCTTAGTTGAAATTCGGACATCTTTTCAACTTGACTTATGGGAATTAGATAATATTAATCGGGGGGCAATCGATGTGGATTTTACTCCATTGATTGATGCTGCCAAGCAAACTGCTCTTTTTGAAGAGAAAGCAATTTATCATGGCTTTGAACCTGGAGATATTGATGGTATTTTACCAGTTTTAGAGTATGAACCCCTATCTTTTTCTCATGAGCCAGGAGAATTTTTTGGAAGTACCATTGAAGCTGCTACTATTTTAAGCGATGCATCAGTGGAGGGTCCTTATGCACTGCTTATAAATCCACTACTCTGGGCTGATTTAGCTGGAATTAAAAGTGGCTATCCACTTAATAAGGCAATTGAAAATACCATCAAAGCAAAAATCATTCTTGTCCCTATATTAGAGGACGCCCTTCTGGTTTCCACTCGAGGAGGAGATTTTCAACTCATTCTTGGTCAAGATTTATCAATTGGGTATGA
>JAGPGC010000151.1 GCA_018056205.1 Candidatus Atribacteria bacterium
CCATTGTTCATCTTGGGGACCTGGGATTTTTTCAATAGTATAATCATTAAAGGAAAGTGACTTTTCATTACTAAAAATTTTGTCCAGAGTATTGAAATCTTGACCGAAAGCTATTCCTCCCACAAATCCAATATTTATAAAAATAAACAAGATAGAAAAAGTTATTATTGAATATTTTTTCATTTTACATCCCTCACTACTTCCTACCTTTTTTAGCTTGATTGAGCCAATACTGAGCATTCTTATCCTGGGGTTTCATAGTAAGATATTTTTCCAGACTTCTCACCGCAGCAGCATAATCTCCATTTTTTAATTGACTTATTCCTAACCAATAATAGGCGGCATCAAAGTTGGGATTTTCCCTGATGACGGTTTCGAAAAGCTGAATGGCAGGAACATATTGACCTTGAAGATAAGCATTTTGAGCTTGTTCATAGGTTTCCCATGCTTCTTTTCCGTATAATTTCCAGTTTTGCATTTTATTGAGGAAGTATTGAGCTTGAGCATTGTCTGGTTCAAGTTGAAGGACCTTTTTCCAAGCCCAAATGGCTTCATCAACCATATTATTTTCCTGATAAGTCCGGGCTAACCAATACCATGCTTTAGTAAAATTTGGTTTTGTAGTAGTGGCTTCAATGAAAAATTGAATAGCATCGTTATACCGACCGGCTTGGTAAAGATTATACCCTTGATCAAACATGGTTTGAGCATAACCTTCAATAGTGCTTTGATCTCCATAATCTATTTCAACCGTATCAAGAGCAAAAGCCATTCCGGAAAATAAAAAGAGCAGCAAGATTATGCTAACTGAAAAAAATATGCCAGTTCTTTTGTTCATATCAATTTTTCCCCCTTCGAAATATATTTAATTGATATATTAACATATTTTATAATTTCATAATTTAGAAAACCAATTAATTTACCTATTTATTTCAATTTTATCTGGGAAATAAAGTATAAACTTTAAAAAGTGGTGAGTAAAAAAATGCAAGGCACCCACCCCGTCACTCCGTGACACCCCTCCGTTGGAGGGGAATTGTTTGGAAAGCCTTTAATTCTTCGGTTTTTATACCCTTCTTGGAAAGGGTATAGGAATGGATTATAATATAGCATCGTATAATAATGGAAAAAAAGAAATTGTTTCTAAATAAAATAAGGAAATAACTGGAAAAATTCTTTAATAAGTATTATTATACCAATGATTTAATAACTGAGGAGGTCTTTTAAATGAAAAGGATTTATTGGGTATTTCTGTTTATTTCAGTTTTATTGCTCTCTATCACCGTGTCTGGCTGTTTGTGGAAAGCTTTGAGCAGTGGCTCAAGCAGCGCTACCCCAACTCCTTCACCAACTCATACCCCAACTCCTTCACCAACTCATACCCCAACTCCAACCCCAACCTGTACAGCATGCCAGCCTTGTTGTACCCCAACCCCAACCTGTACAACTTGCCCAACTCAAACTCCCACCTGTACAACTTGCCCAACTCAAACTCCCACCTGTACAACTTGCCCAACTCAAACTCCAACCTGTACAACTTGCCCAACTCAAACTCCAACCTGTACAACTTGCCCAACCTGCACTCCAACTTGTACACCTTGCGGTACTTGCACAAGTGGTTGCTCTATATAATAAGTAAGAAATAAATTTTATATATAGAGGATAAACCTTCATGCTGCATAGCAGCACCAGATGAAGATGAAAATTGGTATCCCCTCACCCTGACCCTCTCCCACCAAGGGGCGAGGGAAAAAAATAAAGAATGAAATAGTACCTTCTCCCTGGATGGGAGAAGGTGAGGATGAGGGTGAAAGCCCAGAAGGAGATCCTGGTTGGTTGCTCTAAAAGAATTACCTTAAAAAATGTTCAGGTAATTAATAGAAATTACATGGATTGACGAAGTTGGTCCAATTCCATAGATTTTTTATTTATGACAATTTTTACTATATAAATCACCATATTTTTATTTATTAAATGCTGGGTAGCATGGTAACCTATTTTTTTAATATTACTCCTTTTTTTGCCAAATCATCAGCAAGCTGGTTCCATTTATTACCAGAATGGCTTTTTACTTTTTGCCAGTGGATTTGAATAGGAGAATTACGAATGAAATCAGCGTAATTTTTAGTTAGTCGGATATTGGTTTTCCATTCTCCAGTAGCCCATTTCTGAATTCCCCAATAATCAAAATATATAGTTATTTCTGTTAGGTTTTCTTTTTGACACCATTTAACCACTTGAATGACAGCAAAAAGTTCGCCTCCCACTTGTCGGGAATAACTAAATTCTTTAGGTACTAAACCATACATTTCATTCCTAATGATGTTTTGGTGAATGATAACGGCTCCATAACCAACTTTATGGTTAAAATAAGACCCATCAACGTAAGCTTCCCATTGGTTCATAGATAAATTTCCTCGTTTTCTTATTTTAAATCTAACTTATCCGCTATTTCTTAAAGTTACTTTGGATCAAGCGAAATAATTCCATCTCAGAAATATTCCAGTTCGCTGTCAGACAAAGATTCTTCACATAATTGAAGAAGGTTTAAAACTTATTTTCTGATAAAATATAAATAGCAGTGATAATCATTACAATCGATTGATATCAATTTACTGTGGAAAAGTTTTTAAGTCAAATTTATAGGATAGGGGTAAATGGAATCTAATAAATTTTTTATTTACCTACTCATTTTAATACTATTTTTACAATTATACTTTCCGGCTTTTTCAAAGGAAAAGGTGATTGAATTTTCCGCGGTTGGAGATATTCTTTTAGATCGTGGTATAAGAATGATTATGGAAAAAAGAGGGAAAGATTACCCCTTTAAAGAAATAAGTGATTATTTATCCAGCCGAGATTTGGTACTTGGAAATCTGGAAGGACCTCTTTCGAACCGAGGTGAACCTTTAAAGAAAAAATATATTTTTCGAGGAGATCCTTCTTGCCTGGAAAGTTTTAGAGAGATGGGCTTAAATTGTATCTCCTTAGCCAATAACCACATCATGGATTATGGTGATCTTGCTTTAATGGATACCATTGATTATTTAAAAAGTGCCGGATTGTATCCTTTTGGTGCCGGAAAAAATCAAGAAGAAGCTCTCAAACCAATTATAATAAATAAAAATGGATTAGTACTGTCTTTTTTTGCTTCTCTTGGTTATCCACTTCGAATTGATGGAGTTGCTTCTGAGGTTTCAGGACCTTGCCAAGTTGGATTGGATGAATTTATTTTTACCATTAAAGAAATCCGTGATAAGGTAGATTTTATTATAGTCTCGCTTCACTGGGGATTTGAGTATGAACCTCTCCCCCACTCCCATCAAACTGAATTCGCCCATCAACTCATTGATAACGGTGTTGATCTTATTATTGGGCATCATCCTCACGTTATTCAAGGAATCGAGAGATATCGTGGAAAATATATTTTATAT
>JAGPGC010000152.1 GCA_018056205.1 Candidatus Atribacteria bacterium
GTCTTAAGCTTCCCCCTCTTGGGTTAGGATACTTAGCTTCGGTTTTACAAAAAAATCACCATCAAGTTAAAATTCTTGATTTACAAGTTGAAAAAAAATCTTCCCTGGACCAAGAACTTATCAACTGTGATTTAGTCGGCATTACCTGTGAAAGTAATAAAATATTTAAAGCACTTGATATCGCAACCAAAGCTAAACAAAAGGGTTGTATAACCGTTATGGGTGGCTATCACGCCACCTTCCGAGATAAAGAAATCCTTTCTTTAGGGGTGGTTGATTATGTAGTAAAGGGTGAAGGAGAATATATATTTTCCCTACTCGTTCAATATCTCGAAGAAAATAAGGATATAAGCGGCCTACCCGGGGTATCTTTCCGGAAGGATAATGTCATATTCGAAGCGTCAATCCCGCCACCTCCTAATAATTTAGACGATATTCCCTATCCTTCAAGAGAGCTTTTTTCCTTAGGGAAGTATTGGATGACCCAAATCGAAGGTGAACCATTGATGAATATAGTAACTAGTCGAGGATGCCCATTTGCTTGCTCTTTCTGTGCTTCATCTAACTTCGCTGGAACCCGTTGGAGAACTCGTTCTATTGAAAATATTATGGGAGAGTTAGAACAACTTTATTATGATTATGGGTATCGTGGTTTTGCATTTATGGATGATAATTTTACCCTACAACCCGGACGCATCGAGTTATTGACTGAAAAAATCCAAAAAAACCGGATGAATATTAAATGGTGGTGTTTTTCACGAGTCGATACCATAATGAATAATGTTTCCTTGATTAAAAAAATGGCTTCGGCTGGTTTGAAAATGGTCTTTTTGGGACTCGAAAGTGCCGATCCTCAATCGTTGAAAGATTATGGAAAAAAAATTACAACTGAAATTTCAGAAAAAGCTGTCAAGGTCCTTCATTCCAATGGAATTAAAGTTTTGGGTTCATTTATTCTCGGAAATATCCACGATACTCAAGAAACTATAACTCAAACCATAGAATATGCAAAAAAGCTGAACCTGGATATCGCCCAGTTTTCAGCCCTCACTCCCTTTCCAGGTACTCAATTCTTTCAAAAAATGATTAAGGAAAACCGAATTTTTACCTGGGATTGGAAACTTTTTGATGGCGCTCATTCAGTTATCACTGGTGATTATCTAAAACCTCGAGAAATCCAAAAAATGATACTTAAAGCTTATATTGACTTTTACCGTCAAGGAAAACAAATTTCTAACGTATGGGGTTTTATTCGTAAATTTGCTAATACCCATACCCATTTCATAAATTGTTATAAAGAATCCTACTATCAGCGAAGGAGAATGCCTTTATTATCAAATAAACAAAACATCGTTCAACAACAAAGAACTTTTTCATAAAAATTTTTTATTAAAGGGGTTAAATATTTTTTGCTTTCCTTGTGGTAATTTTTTAAAATAATTAAAGTTTTTGGTTTTTTTGACAATCAAGTTATAATCGGAATAATATAAGATTTTTTGGGAGGGATAATTTTGAATTCAAAGGAAAGAGTGCTTCATTCGCTTAATAAAGAGACACCAGATCGAATTCCACTAGATTTAGGTACTACCAATTGTACGACATTAACCAAAAAAGCTTATGAAAATTTAAAAAAGTTATTAGGGGTTGAAAAAGAAACTCGTTTTATGATGGAAAATTTCCAAGTGGTTTTTGTAGATGAAGAAGTTCTACAAATTTTAGATATTGATACCCGAGGGGTTCACCCCCAACCTATTTTTCAAAAAGAGATTATTGATGATAGATCCTACCGAAATGAGTTTGGTATCATCTTTCGCATGCCTCAAGAAGGGCTCTATTATGACATGGTTCAACACCCCTTAGCGGGAAAAAGCCTGGAAGAACTCAAAGAATATCCTTGGCCAGATCCAGAAAAAAGCATGAACCTGAAAGATCTGAGAAAAAAAGTACAACAACTACATAACGAAGGAGCTTTTTGTTTAGTTGGTGATATGATTGATACTGGAATTTTTGAACCTTGCTGGTATCTTCGGGGGTTCGAAAACTATCTTATGGATCTAGTAATAGATACTGAATTTGCTACAACTTTACTGGAAGGCATGTATAATTACCAATTAAAAAGGTATTCACTTTTTTTGCAGGAAGTTGGTGAATTTCTCGATATTATTTTTGTTGGGGATGATTTAGCCACTGCTGAGAATGTTATTATGAGTCCTCAAACCTATCGAAACTTAATAAAACCTTATCATAAAGAATATTTTAAAAACCTCAAGAAATTAGCACCCAAAGCTAAGCTTCTCTATCACTCCTGCGGAAGTATTATTAACTTTATTCCCGATTTAATTGATGTCGGAGTCGACATTCTAAATCCAGTTCAGGTTTCGGCACAAGGAATGGATACAAAAGTGTTGAAAGATAAATTTGGAAAAGAAATATCATTTTGGGGAGCTATTGATACTACCCAGGTTTTACCCAATGGATCAACTGAAGACGTAAAAAAAGAAGTCCAAAAGAGAATTCAAGAACTTGGTCCTGATAGTTATGTTCTTGCTGCTGTTCATGACATTCAACCTGATGTACCCCCAGAAAACATTGTAACTATGTATTCAGAAGCCAAAAATATTCCACTTGGTAAATAAAATTGCTTCTAAAGAATAATTCTTTTATCTTTGTTTATTATAATTATTTTTATAAATCTTTTTTTTAAGTTAAAAATAAATTTTTTGATATCATTGGCTTTTATACAAAGACAACTGACTTAATCTTTAAATAAATCCTTACCAATCCTTACACTACTTTGCGACACCGGGTGAGGATAATAATTCTCTCATCATTCTTAACCTCTCCCACGATGGGGTAAGGGAAAAAGATTGATAAAAGAAGAAAACTGTGATGAAATAGTTCTCCATCTTTAATGCTTTTACGTGATTGAGCGAGTAAACAATTTTTTATTTCACACAATTAAAATTGCTTTCTTATTAGTTGTAACTATCTTGTCTCAAACTCCTAAGGGCAATGAAAGGAGGTGTAACGAATTGGTAGGCCCCGGAGAGGAGACTAAGAGAGGAGCTAAAAGCCTAAGAACCAGAGGAAGCTGAAGAGAGGAAACATGGAGACTCTTGAATGACTCCTCCTGGGAAGGGCAGACAGCTCAATACAATCAAACTTAACTACCAAGGAGGCAATATCATGAAGAAACTACTCATTGCTTTTGTACTCGTTTTGGCTTTAGCCATTCCGGCTTTAGCCAATCCATTTGTAGATGTGCCCTTGAATCACTGGGCATATGATGCTGTTCAAACCTTAGCAGCCAAAGGAGTGGTCATTGGTTATCCTGATGGCACCTTTGGTGGTAATCGAGCCTTAA
>JAGPGC010000013.1 GCA_018056205.1 Candidatus Atribacteria bacterium
ATGCAACTCCAGATTAACGAAGATTTCACACCTCCTCCGATTGTTCCAGAATGGATTCCTATCTCTAACGCTCTTTATCCTCGATTGCAAGCCATAATGTTAGGAGACATGACAGTAGAAGAGGGGTTAAATGCTGCGGCTAAAGAAGTAGAAGAGATAATGAGAGATGCTGGCTACTATGATTAATTAGACAATACTCTTTAAAATGGAACCTTGAATAGAATCCTTATTTTCCCATCTCCATTCTAAATTGATGTTGGAGATAGTAGAGAATTTTTGTAGGAATGGAGATGGGCTCATTAAAATTGGAATAATAATTTAAAAAGAAACGGGTACTTTCATGTTAAGTAAACAAATTTCAATTAAAGATTTTTTTAATCGAAATTTAGCCTGGTTTATGATTATTCCTGCTCTCGTTGTGGTTATTGTCATCATTGTTTTGCCCATGATCTATTCTTTTTACTTAAGTCTTACCAATTTTGACTTGTTACGTCCCGATCGAATCCGTTTTGTAAGTTTAGCCAATTATGGAAAATTATTCCAAGATTCTATTTTTTGGCGGGCTTTTTGGAACACTGTGATTTTTATGACTGTAGCAGTTAACGTGGAGTTTATCCTGGGTCTTTTTTTGGCTCAACTAATTTTTCGGGTTAACCGTGGGCAAAGTATTATTCGAACTGCTATTATGGCTCCCATGATGTTTGCCCCGGTTTTAGTAGGTTTTCAATTTAAGTGGTTTTTTAATGACCAAGTAGGTTTGGTGAATAACCTTCTCTACCTTTTTACCGGTGAGTTTCATATTATCCCCTGGTTAGTTAATTATCCCTCGAATCTCTTAGCTATCCTTATTGCCGAAATATGGATGAGTACGCCATTTATGGTTATCATATTTTTAGCTGGACTGGCGAGTCTTCCTATTGAACCTTATGAAGCTGCTTCGGTGGATGGTGCTTCTGGGTGGCAACAATTTCGTTATATCACTCTTCCCTTAATTAGTCCTTTTATTTACATTGCTATGGTAATCAGATCATTGGATTTAGGAAGAGCTTATGATTTAGTACGAATCATGACTGGGGGTGGCCCAGCTAACCGCTCCGAAATGATTTGGACTTATACTTATCGGTTGGCTATTACCAATAACAAATTTGGCTTGGGAACGGCAATGTCCTTCATCACTGTGGCCGTTTCTTTTGCTTTTGTCATTTACCTTTTTCGACAATTATCTCGGAGTAGACGGGAGGTTTATTAAGGTGAAGGAGGAGAAAATACCTCGGATATCTCGACGTAGAAGAAAAATAAAGCAAGAATTGTATAACATTTTGGTTTATATTTTAGTTTTAATTTTTTTTCTACCAGTTATATGGATTATATTAACTTCTATGAGACCAGAAATAGAAGTTAATGCTCGACCTCCAGTCTGGTTGCCACGTTCCTTAACTTACGATTCTTTTGCTGCTCTATTTGGGACAGGACATACAGAAAAATCGGTTCCTTTTTATGACTATCTTAGAAATTCTCTGTATGCTTCCCTTTTAAGTACTGTTTTAGCCTTAACCGTAGGAACGTTAGCTGGATATAGTTTTTCTCGTTTTCGTTTCCGAGGTGCTAACTCTGCTTTTATTGGTATGATGCTAGCCCGTTCTATTCCTGGTATTTCAATAAGTTTGCCCTTGTTTATAATTTTTGCTCGAATGGGTCTTTTGGATAAAAAAATAGGATTAGCTTTAGTGTATACAGCTATGAATGTTCCTTTTACTACCTGGTTAATGCAAGGTTTTTTCAAGGATATACCAGAAACCTTAGATGAAGCAGCCCAAATCGACGGTTGCTCTCGCTGGCAAGCTTTCGTGAAAATTGATTTACCTTTAACTCTTCCTGGCTTGGCAGCCAGTGGTATTTTTGCTTTCTTAACCGCCTGGAATGAATTTCAAATCGCCAGTGTTATTACTCGCACCCCAGCTTCTAAAACTTTTCCGGTGGGACTTTATGATTTCACTCAGGAATTTACTATAGATTGGCGAGGAATGTGTGCTATGTCGGTAGTAATGCTCATTCCTGCTGTAGTTTTTGTTTTACTAACCCAAAAGCAATTAATTCGGGGACTTACTTTCGGTGCTTTTAAATAGGGGTGATTTTTTGAGAAAAGAAACTTTGATTCCTCGAGAGAGAGTTTTAAAGACCATCGAGCACCAGGAACCAGATAGAGTTGCTCTCGATATTTCGGCGGTTGATGAAGTAATGGATGCTTTGATTGATTATTACGGTATTCAGGTAGAAGAGGAAGAAGAAAATAAAATATATATGGGAGCAGATGGTACTCTTTTTGAGCGAAAAAGAAACCAGGCTCAGCTCCTATTATTAGAAAAGTTACATATAGACTTTCGTTGGGCCTGGGCTCCTTATATTGGACCAGAACTTCGGGTTTATCCTGATGGTTCCCGTGATGGTCTTTTTGGCATTAAGAGAGGAGGATTATTTTTTGGCTATGCTTTGGAACATCCACTGAAGGAAGCAAAAACAATAGAAGACATTGAAGCTTATCCCTGGGAAAAATATACCAACTTAGATCACTACGATTACAACCATTATGCTGAGGAATGTCGTCAATTTCATGAGGAGGGTTATGCAATATATGGTGGTCCCTGGGCTCCTATATCTTTTTGGGCTATGGACTTAATGGGTATGGACAACTTTATGATCTCCCTTTACGATTGCCCAGAAGTTGCTTCTGCGCTGGTAAATAAAATATCTGACTTTTTTTATCAGCAAGCTAAAATTATGTTTGAAAAAGGTAAAGGGATGACCGATATTTTCTTTATGGGAGATGATTATGGAGTTCAAAACGGTCTCATGTTCAGCAAGGAAATCTGGAGAAAATTTTTTGCTCCTCACCTCGAAAGACTCTGGAAGTTGGCTAAGTCTTATAATCTTAAGATACAACTTCATTCCTGTGGCTCAGTGAGAGAATTAATACCTGATTTTATAAAAAGAGGGTTGGACATCCTAGATCCTATCCAAGTAGGAGCGCGGGGAATGATACCCGAAGAACTAAAAAAAGAATTTGGAGAAGAAATAGCCTTCCATGGTTCAATGGATACTCAAAAAACTCTTCCTTTTGGAAATCCGGAAGAAATAAAAAGTGAAGTACTTCACCGGTTTCAAACTATAGCTTCCGGGGGAGGGTTTATTCTGTCTCCTAGCCAGCATCTCTTGACCGAGATTCCTCTGGAAAACATTACTACCATGTATGAGACTGCCTATGAATATGGCTGGTATTCTGATATTTGCAAACTATAATAGGTTGTTTTGCTGACTGAAATATGAGGGAGGGAGAACGTTGCTTTACGGATTTAATGGGAAATTGTTAAGAGTTAATCTTTCCACCAGAGAGATTAAAAATGAAACTATTCCAGATGATATTTTGAAAAAATATCTGGGAGGAGCAGGATTAGCTCTTCACTTTCTTTTAAAAGAATTAGATAGGGGGATAGACCCTTTAGGAGAGGGAAATAAGTTAGTTTTTTCTTTAGGTCCGGGCACAGGAGTAAGAGCCCCGGGAATGGATATGCATATGGTGTTATCTAAATCTCCTCTTACCGGAGGGGTTGGAGAATCACAAGCCTCTGGTTGGTGGGGTCCACGACTAAAGAGAGCCGGTTGGGATATGATAATAATAGAAGGAAGGGCAATATATCCTTCTTTCTTAGTGATAGATAATGACCAAATAGAACTGAGAAAGGCAGACCATCTGTGGGGTAAGGATACTCATACCGTTCAAAAAATTTTAGAAGAGGAGTTAGGTAAAGAATTTAGTATTGCTCAAGTTGGACCAGCAGGTGAAAATTTAGTGCGATTTGCTTCTATAGTTTGTGATCTTATATTTGTTAATAACCGTATGGGTATGGGAGCGGTAATGGGGTCTAAAAATTTAAAAGCAATAGCGGTAAGAGGAACCAAAGATGTTCCGGTAGCAGATGGAAAAAAACTGGAAGAAATATATCATTATTTCGAAGAGAACTTTTTAACTAACCCTCTTAATTTTTTAACTACTCAGGAAGGCATTGCTTCTGCTGTTCCTTCTTGTAATCAGGATGGTCTTTTTTCGACTCATAACGCTCAAACCAGCTTTTTACCCGAGGGAGAAATATATAGTGTGGGTAGTTTTTTAGGAGAGGGAAGTTTGGAATCAGTTCCTTGTTTTTCCTGCCCTGCTCAGTGTAAGAAAAGGGTGATAGGTAATAAGGATATAGAAGGGCATTATGGAGCTCCTTCTATGGAGAGTATAGTAGATTTTGGTTTTACTTTAGAACTGTTAGATCCAAGTTTTATTTTCCAGCTTCATGAATATTCCCGAAAATATGGTTTTGATACCACTTCTCTAGGAGTAACTCTCGGTTTTTTAGCTGAATGTTTCGAAAAAGGATTAATTTCCAAAGAGGATACGGGAGGGGTAGAAATTAAGTTTGGTAAAAAAGAAGGAGTTTTATCCCTCTTAGAAGAAATAATAAAGGGGAAAGGTTGGGGAGAGGAGGTGGGAAAAGGAGTTAAATACCTGAGTAATCTTTTGGGAAAGGATACTCTTCCTTTTGCTTTAGAAGTAAAAGGAAAGGAAATACCTCTCCATGAGCCGAGAGTGAAACAAATGTTGGGGTTGGGTTATGCTGTATCTCCATCAGGTCCTGATACTTTTGTAGTAGAACACGATACCGATTTTGATGAGAACGCTCCTCAGCTTTTCTTGAATAATATTCAGGCTTTAGGACTTTTAGAGAGATTGCCTTCCCCCTCCCTGGAAGCCAAAAAAGTGCGGATGTTCTATTACCTTCATCAAGTTTTTAGTTTTATGGATGCTCTGGGAATGTGTATATTTGCTTTTGCCCCCTGCCGTTTTTTGCCTTTTTCTCTAATTTCCCCCTTAATACAAGCTATAACGGGGTGGGAAGTGAGCCTTTTTCGATTGATGAAAATAGGAGAAACAAGAGTACAGTTGGAGCGGTTGTTTAATCTTCGAGAAGGAATAGGTAAAAAAGAGGACTGGTTACCAGAGAGACTTTTCGAACCTATAAAGAGTGGTCCTCGCCGTGGTTCACGTATCAATCCTCAGGATTTAAAAGAAGCCATAGAGTTTTTTTATTCTTTAGCGGGATGGGATATAGATGATGGATTCCCCAAGATGGGGAAATTAGAAGAGTTAGCTCTTACCGAATATTTATAGAGGAGTGAAGAAAGTGGAAAAAGTAGAGAAGAAAATTGAGCGAGTTATAACTACTCTACGAGATAGAAAAGAAGCCGATCGAGTGCCTTTAGGTGATTTTTATTGGACGGAATTTTTGAATAAATGGCGGGAAAAGCTTTACTTTCCCCCTGATGCCGATATCTATGAATATTATGATTTAGATATAAAAGTTATTTCTCCTAATATGGATCCTAAAGTAGAGAGCTGTCAAATTATCGAAGAAACACCAGAACATGTTGTCTTTAAAAGTGGTTTTGGTTGCACCGTGAAAAAATTGTTTTCTGCTCCGATGCCTATGTTTTTAGATTTTGAAGTAAAAAGTGCTGATGAGCTTGCCAAATTTACCTTTGACGACCCAGGAGATGACCGCCGTTATTTTGAGAAACGTTGTGACATTATTAACTGTGGAGATAGCTTTGGAGTAATAGAAAGCTATATGGATGCCATAGAAAACAACCAGAATAAATTCTGTATTTTTGGCTCCATATGTGAGCCTCACGAGACTATGTGGCGCATCCGGGGGACCGAAGGGCTACTACTTGATTTAGCCCTTTCTCCTGACAAAGTGAAAGACTTTGCTGAAAGATGTACTGATTTTATGCTCGGGATTGCTAAGCGTCAAATTGAACTGGCTAAACTTGTGGGGATGGTTATCTGGGGAGATGTAGCTTATGATAAAGGGATGTTTTTTTCTCCTCGTTTGTGGCAAGATATATACTTTCCCTGTGTAAAGAGAATTTGTGATTTTCTGCATGAAAAAGGTTTAATAATTGCTTATCATGGATGTGGTAGAAGTTTGGAAATAATGGAAAATCTGATAGAAGCGGGAATCGACGTTTATAATCCCTTAGAAGCAAAAGCTGGTATGGACCCTGTGGAGCTAAAGAAAAAATTTGATGGTCGTCTTTCTTTTTGGGGCGGAATTGATACTCGTCTCCTGGGTTACGGAACTTGGGAAGAAATAGAAAGGGAGGTTCTTTATAAATTGCAGACTGCTCAAGGAGGTGGATATATGCCCGCTTCGGATCACTCAGTAGCCAGTAATGTTGATCCCTTGATTTATGATAAATTAATAAATCTTTTGAAGGAGAAAGGGAAGTATCCGTTGAATATCTAATTTTTAATTTGGGAGGTTTGAATGGCTACTATATACGATATAGCTAAGCTGGCTGGTGTATCACCGGCCACAGTATCCAGAGCTCTAAACCAGAAAATTCAAGTAAAAGATGAAACCAAGAAGAAAATTTTGGAGATAGCCGAAGAACTCAACTATTCTCCCAATTACTTAGCACGAAGCTTAAAAAAGAAGCGGACCTTTACCATTGCCCTGGTTATCTCAGATGTAACCAACCCCTTTTTTACCACTTTAGCTCGAGGAGTAGAAGATAAAGCTTCTAACCTGGGATTTAATACCATTTTTTGTAATACTGATGAAAATCCGGCTAAAGAAAAAGAATATATAGATTTAATGTTAAGAAGAAGAGTAGACGGGTTGGTGATAGCTAGTTGTAGCAACGGGGATACTTTATTAAGCTTAAGAGAAAAAGAAATTCCTGTAGTTTTAGTGGATAGAAAAATAGAAGGGTTTAATGGAGATTCAGTAGTGGGGGATAGTAAAGAAGGAGCTTATGAACTAACCCGGCACTTGATCGAAGTTCATGGTTTTCGAGAAGTGGCCATGATTACTGGCCCCATCATCATCTCTACCAGCAAAGATAGAGTAGCTGGATACCAGAGAGCTTTGCAAGAAGCAGGAATCCCATCGAAACCAGAATGGATCATGATAGGTTCCTATAAGGAGGATTTTGGTTATCAAATAGCAACGCGTTTTTTTAGTGAAAATAAAAAATTACCTCAAGCAGTATTTGCTGGAAACAATTTTATAGCTATCGGTATAGTTAGAGCAGCAAGAGAAAGGGGAATTAAGATTCCTGAAGATTTAACCTTAGTCACTTTTGATGATTTAGAAACCGCTTCTCTTCTTTACCCTTTTCTCACCGTAGCCAAACAACCTGCCTATACCATGGGGAGCTTAGCTACTCAATTCCTTTTAGAGAGAATTGAAAAAAGGGAAATTCGGGAAAAAAGGGAAGTAGTCTTAAAAGTAGAAATCATCATTCGCCGTTCCTGTGGATGTAAAAGAGAAGACCACTCAATATTGTAAGGTTACTTATATGCTTGAAAAGAGGGAAGAAAGTGACTCAGTATTTTTTAACAATCGATCTTGGGACGACCAGCGTAAAACTAATTGTATGGGATAAGGAAGGGCAGAAGGTTTACCAAGCCTCGTTTCCAGTAAAATTAGACTATCCAAGAGAAGGATGGGTTGAATTTGATCCAGAATTAGTTGTTGAAGATTTGTTCAAAAAAATAAAAGAAGTACCCTTTCCGATAGAAAGCGTGGGTATAACTAATCAACGAGAAACAACAGTAGTATGGGATGAAAATGGAAAGTTGCTCTACCCAGCAATAGTATGGCAGGACCGTCGAACGGCAGAATGGTGTGAAAGACATCGGGATAAGACTCGCTGGCTAAGAGAAAAAACTGGGTTACCATTAGATCCCTATTTTTCTTTAGGAAAATTGGCCTGGATTCGTCATCATAGTGGATTTTCTACTAAATGTTATTTTGGAACTCTCGATACCTTTGTTATCTGGAGATTAACCAATGGAAAGTCTTTGGTAACCGACCATACCAACGCCTCGCGAACGATGGTCTATAACATTCATCAACTGGGTTGGGACCAGGAGATTATTAAAGAATTTGATCTGGATTCTGTCATTTTCCCTGAGATACATTCTTCATTTTCAACCTTTGGAAAATTTCGGTTGCAGGGTAAGGAGATTCCAATTCGGGTTATCCTCGGTGATCAGCAAGCTTCCTTTTTAGGTCAGGGATGTTTTTGCAAAGGTGATACTAAAAATACCTATGGAACAGGTTGTTTTCTGATGACCAACCTTGGTGATGATGTTAAGGAAATTTCTGAAAATCTTATTATAACCATAGCCAGCTTGGAAAAAGATCATCCAATCTATGCTCTTGAAGGAAGTGCCTTCAATGCCGGGGTATTGATGGATTGGTTAGTCAAATTAGGTTTGGTTTCAAATCCAGTCGAAACCGAGCTATGTGCCCGTGAAGCAATCATAACTAAAGATTTACTTATATTACCAGCCTTTACCGGACTGGGAGCTCCTTATTGGGACCCTTATGCCCGAGGTGCCATATTTGGCATTACCCCTCAAATTGGGAAAAATGAAATCATTCGTGCTGCTCTTGAGGCAGTGGCTTTTGAATCAGGTGAACTCATCCGAGAAATGGATACTTTAGTTGGATTAGGGGGAGAAATCATTGTTGATGGTGGAATGACTAAAAATAAACTTTTAATGCAGATTCAGGCAGATATCAGTGGCAAAAAAATTAAGATATTCCCAGAGGCTGAAGCTACCTCAATGGGCGTTTTTTACCTTATGGGAAATCGATTAGGATTTCTTGATCGAAAATTTATTGAAGATAAGAAAAAAAATAGTGAAGAATATATTCCTCACAGTACCCAAGAAGAACGCGATCTTTTATGGAATAAATGGATAAAAGGAATAGAACGAGTCAAAGGATGGGCAAAAAGTGAAAGCAAGTATTAAAGTAATTATATTGTAAAAAATTTTTTATGTTATTATCTCAACTTTCGAAGTTCAATAATGGCACTTTTTCTCTCAACCATAATGGAAGACTATTCATAAAATGAGTGAATAGCTCTTTGGCTTTTTCTTCTGATAAGGCCAAAAATTTTTAATAGTTGATTTAAAAAGTTTAAGCAGTAAGGTAGGGGCTTCCATCAGGGTAATATCCTGAATCTCATCCTAACAGGCATAAAAGAGCTCACCAAAGGTTTGAAGGATCCTGGTTTTGAATGTAATGGGCACTGGGTTGATGTCACTTTATACTCTTTGAATTATACCTCTACTAATTCCAGACAACCTCTTAAATTGGTCTAATAGCTAAACCAGCTATTTCTTGCAAATCTTTTAAACATAAATTTCTTTTATTGAGGTCCAAATTTGCTATAGCTTTCATTGTCAATTCTGCCAGGTTGCTTGATTATTTTTATAGTAGCATCATCAGTGATTGGCCTCTTTTCTGCTAGGTCCATACCTGGGATAGCGTTCTCTTGATGGATAAATTCAATTAAGCTACTGATAGCCTTTTCTCAGTTAGTAGAAAAAATCCTAAAGGCCAAGTCAGTAGCAGTGCTATTCTCCCTCAATATAGTCGAGATAATTGGACCAGAGATATTTTGCCACATTGGTTACTAAGCCATCCTTGACTGGATTCTGAAAAATATACTGAAGTACGGTAAGAAAATAGCTAGCATCTTCGATTGGCTCACTGGAGCAGTAAATGCAGATGATTCCCCATCAAACCTTAGGCCTATGGCTTATATTCACCATTCTCCCGGTATTATTGCCAGGTTTGAATAAGTTTAATCCTATCTTCTTCCTCTTTAAAAAAGAGTTTGATGGTTTATTCCTCCCATAAGGATAAGGTAGATTAAGGTGGTGCTTTTTATTCTGGTTACTCTGAGTAGGAATACCACCTCTTGAGTAATTTCTACTACAACCAACTATTGGTGCCAACAACCCCATCCCCTTGTTGTATGAGTTAATATCTTATCCAGATCGAATTGCTTCCAAATCTTCTCATATATTATATGATCCCAATTAACTATTTGAGCTTACGAAAAGGAAGTTATATCCACTCTGTTTTTTTGTTGATTTTTTGGGTTATTTGATATTATTCCATTCTCATGGTGATATTTTTACAGAATATTCTCATGATGACAATATCATAGAATAATGACAAAAAATTTCGAAAAACCACTTGACAATTCCACAATAAATATTCTATATTTTACACGTGTAGTTTACACGTGTAAAATATAGAATATTAAGTTTCGATCTGACAATTCGATCTGGTTTTCTCTATAAAGGGTCCATTGTCTTAAGGAGGTGAAAATTTAATTTAAAAAAACAATTGCCGTTTTTTAAAATTTATTTTGATAATCAACTTTAAGAAGTTACTAAAAAGGAGGTTGGAAAAGTGAAAAAGTTGGGAATTTTAGTTTTTTTGATTACAGGAGTTTTATTAATATCACAGGTAGTATTAGCTGCAGAATCTAACTGGGGAAATATTGACTGGATGCAATTTAAGGGGACACAATTGAATGTTCTTGCTACTTCAATGCCGGTAGCAGAAGTTTATAAAAGTAAAATTGCTGAATTTGAACAGCTTACCGGAATAAAAGTCAATTTTGAGTTATTGAACGATGTCGATCGAAAGAAAAAACAATTGGTAGATTATGCATCTGGTATGGGTGAATATGATGTTGCCAATGTTGGTTTTTCTAATCGAGAAGAATTTGCCCAGCCTGGTTATATGGAGCCCCTTCAAACCTATTTAGACAATCCTCAATTGACTGATCAAGAATGGTATAACATCGACGATTACCCCAAAGATGTTTTAGCGGCTGGAATATCTGGTGATAAATTGGTAATGATTCCTTTTACTGCTGAATATTTCTTACTGTGGTATGTTAAAGATGTTTTTGATCAACTTGGACTAACTCCACCCAAAACACCATCAGAACTTAAATCTGTTGCAGCTCAGATTGATCAAGCTAGAAAAGATGGAAAGATTGAACAGTATGCTTTTATTGAGAGGACAATGTCAGGGGCTAGCGAGGGAGGGTGGAATCTTTTTTGTACTGCTCACCGAATGGGTTTTGATTTTGTAGATTTCAAAGAAATGATTTCCTATGCCAATACCCCCAAAGGAATTGAAATCATGAGTTACTATACCGATCTGTGTATACAATACGGACCCCCTGGGTCAGCTAGCTGGACTTGGACAGACATAGGAGCTGCCTTTACTCAGGGGAAATTGGCTATGGCAGTTGGTGGGAATGCTTCTTATGCATACCTGGAAGATAAGACTAATTCAAAAGTTGCCGGAAAAGTCGGTTATGCACCACCTCCAATGGAAAATGGAAAAGATCCTTTATGGATTTGGGGATGGGCAATTAATACCAAATCAAAGAATAAGGAAGCGGCCTGGCTTTTGGTACAATGGTTGACCTCACCGAATTTAATTGCTGAGATGGCTCCTCTCTATGGCTGTCCAGCTCGGAAGTCAGTTTACTCTCTCCCCGAATATATTGAAGCAATGCCTAGTCAGCAATTTATTGACTCTCAACTTTGGATGATGGAAAACGGAATTGACCCGTATACCCAATTTGTCCTAACCCCAATGTATGGAGAGGTTGCTGATTTGGTTTCTAAAGAAATGAATGCCGTCGTAGCCGGTATTAAAACATCAGAACAAGCTTGTCAGGATGCTGATGCTGCATTAGTGAAAATCGGATTTAAATCAGCAGCACAATAAATTCTTTACCCTCCATGGTTTTAAACCATGGAGGGTTATCTAATCCTATGAGAATACAGCGGACAACTCAAGAAGATCGTCGTTTTATCATATGGTCAATACTTCCATCGCTCTTAGCCGTAGTACTGGTAGGGGGAGTACCAGTCCTCTATACCTTTGTTCTTTCTTTAAAAGATTACCAGCTTATCAAACCACCTGGTATTTTTATTGGTTTAGGAAATTATATCGATCTTTTAACGAACAATCCACGATATATCCATGCCCTGGTATTTACCATTGTTTTTGCCGCGGTTGCAGTTGTAATCGAAATTGTAATTGGATTTTTTGTAGCATATGTATTAGCTGATGAAGAAGTTAATTCAAAATTTTCATCCTTCATTCGTACCCTTATTCTTATTCCTTTTGTCATCGCGCCTGTGGTTGTTTCCTATACTTATAAAACACTTATTTATGATGTTACTTTTGGATATCTGAATTACTTTTTAAAGCTGTTTCATCTACCCTTTTTTGACATCAGTCAGGGAATGTATAATGCTCCCATTGGCATATTGATCATGGAAGTTATTCTCAGGACTCCCTTTGTAACTCTCATCTTGTATGCTGGTATTTCATCGATTGATTCTTCTATATTTGATGCTGGAGCGATAGATGGAGTTTCGTGGTGGAGAAGAATGTTCCTGTTAACACTCCCAAACATTAAACCAATTATTGTGGTGGCGTTTGCTTTTCGTTTCATGGATGCTCTCAAGATGTTCGATGAGATTTATGTAGTTACTGGTGGTGGGCCAGGATATATTACCGAGAATGCTTCGATTTTTGCGGTACGATATGGATTTGAATATTTTCGGATGGGTTATGCTGCTGCTTCATCTTTTATTTTTTTATTAGTCGTTTTAATTCTTATTCTCAGCTTTTTAAAATGGTCGAAATTTGAGAGGGGGGTGGAGGGATGAAAGCTCGGAAAGCAAAAAAATTCCGTTGTTTTGTAAAATATCTTTTTTTAGTGATAGTTGCCATTATTGGTCTTATCCCCTTTATACTTATTGTTTTGACTTCAATAAAAACAACTGTAGATGCCCTTGCTATGCCTCCTAAATGGATATTTACCCCCACACTTCAAAATTATCAAAATCTAATTGCTAGTATTGATTTTCTCAAGTCAATTAAAAATAGTCTTATTATTGGGATCGGTGCAACCCTGGTTGCTACAGCATTGGGAATTACCACATCATATACATTGAATCGATTCCGTTTTCAAGGAGATAGAGCATTTTCTTATTTTATTCTCACCTTGCGGATTGTTCCTCCCATCACATTTGTTATCCCGTACTTCTTGATTTGGAGGACTTTAAATTTAGCTGATACCTATTTTTCGATGATTATTATGTATGTCACCTTAATTCTTCCGCTTCTTATTTGGATGATTCGCAGTTTTTTTGCCGAGATCCCTTACGAAATTGAAGAGGCAGCTATGGTAGATGGATGTACCCGTTGGCAAACTCTCAGATATATCCTCATCCCAACGGTTATTCCTGGTATTATGGCGTCGGCAACCCTTTCTTTTATTTTTGTATGGAATGAATTTATGTTCGCCCTTATCAATACTGGACGTAATACTCGAACACTTCCTATTGAGATCTATAACTCTCTTGGATACTATCAATTGGATTGGGCGAAATTATCATGTTCGGCTGTCATTGCCATTATTCCAGTGATTATTATTATAGCTTTAACTCAGAAGTATATTATTCGTGGTCTAACCATGGGAGCGGTGAAGGGATGAAAAAACTATCTAAGAAAGACCTCCTGATTGGTATTGATATTGGAACAAGTAGCGGGAAGGGATGTATCATCAATCAATTTGGGCAGATGGTTGATTCAGTAAGTGTTGAATATTCTCCTATCTCACCACACCCTGATAGGATCGAACAAGATCCGGAGGATTGGTATCAAGCATTAATTTTTCTGATCAGGAAAATGGAACAAAATGGAACATTCCAAAAAGATAAACTGGTCGCTATCGCCATTGCAGGTCAAATGCGTGGTTTGACTTTTGTAGGAGCAGATAATAAACCAGTCCGTTCTTCGATATTATGGAATGACCAACGTTGTCAGGAAGAAGTTGATCTTATTCAATCGACAAACCATGAAATGATTGAAAGGATAACCATGAATCCTATAAATACCATGTGCACTCTTTCTAAGCTTTTGTGGGTAAAAAAACACGAACCAGAAAGTCTTCAAGCAACAAAAGCTTTTTTATTCCCGAAAGACTATTTGAATCTTCGTTTAACAAACCGAATTTGTACTGATCGGAGTGATGCTTCTGGATCATCTTTCTATGACATTCGAAAACAGAATTGGTCAGAAGAAATCCTTGATTATTATCATTTACCAATTCATCAATGCCCCGAGATTGTTCCTTCAACTCAAGTAATAGGAACCGTCAGTTATAAGGCTTCACTGGAGACGGGGCTTCCCAGGGGCCTTCCGGTTGTTATGGGAGGAAGTGATTCGATTATCGAAGCCCTGGCGATTGGTTTATATAATCAAAAACAGTGTAAAGTACGCTTGGGTACCTCGGGTGCTTTTTCAACGATTATTCACCAGCTTAGAGATGTCCATCAATATTATTGTTGGTCTTATCTTTTACCCAATAGTTGGATGATTGATCTCAATACCCGTTCCTGTGCTCAATCTGTTCAATGGGGAAAAAATCTTTTTTATCAAGAAGCTTTGGATCATCAATCAATTTATCAAGTAATGATGGAAGAAGCAAAATTATCACCAATTGGTTCACGAGGATTATTCTTCCACCCTTATTTGTTAGGAGAGGATGCTCCTTATTGGGATCCGCAGTTGCGAGGAAATTTATTTGGATTAACTGTTACTCATCGCCGGGCTGATATCATTCGTGCTATTTATGAGGGAACAGCCTTCGCACTTAAGGACGCCTTTACAATTTTTGGAGAAATCGCTAAGGGTTTTCAAGAATATATTTTTGTTGGAGGAGGGATAAAAAACCAGGTTTGGCTTTCAATTGTAGCTGATGTTCTTGGGATTGCTGGAAAAATTCCAGCCTATACTGATGCCGCATTTGGTGCAGCTATGGTAGCTGGTATCGGGT
This sequence comes from Candidatus Atribacteria bacterium, assembly GCA_018056205.1. Classification (GTDB taxonomy): domain Bacteria; phylum Atribacterota; class Atribacteria; order Atribacterales; family Atribacteraceae; genus Atribacter. The sequence continues at coordinate 14,800 of JAGPGC010000013.1, forward strand.
CTAGTATTTTCCCAAACATTGAAAGTGCAGTAGAAAAATGTCGACAAATTGAAAAAACTTTTCATTACTCATTGGAAAACCATAGAATATACCAAGATCTTTATAAAAGATATAAGGATATTAGCAAAATGGTGAGAGTTGCTTCTCATATAAAC
>JAGPGC010000153.1 GCA_018056205.1 Candidatus Atribacteria bacterium
TAGTGAAGGTGAAGTACTATTAAAGGTAGCTGCTTGTGCTATTTGTGGGACCGATGTCCGTATTTTTCAATTTGGACACCCCAACGTAAAGCCACCTCATATTACCGGTCATGAAATCTCCGCTGAAATAGTTGAAATTGGGAAGGGTGTAGAGGGTTATAAAGTAGGTGATAAAGTTTCGGTTATAACAGTTATCTCATGCGGACATTGTCATTATTGCCGACGTGGTCTTCAAAATCTATGTTTAGACCAGAAAAATATCGGATACCATTTTCCAGGAGGATTTGCTGAGTATCTAAAAATTCCCAAGGCCGGTATAGATAGGGGAAATTTACTTATTCTTCCCCCCGATATGGACTTGCTCGAAGCCAGCCTATTGGAGCCTCTTTCCTGTGTGGTGAATGGGCAGTCTTATTTAAATTTAGGGTTTGGAGAAACTGTTTTAGTGATTGGGTCAGGTCCGATTGGGTGTATGCACGTTGAATTAGCCAAAAACCGGGGGGTTGGTAAGATCATAATTGCTGATATATCAGGGGAGCGTTTAGATTTAGCTAAAAGGGTTCAAGCTGATTACTACATTAACTCAGCTGAAAAGAATTTAAAAGATGAAGTGATGGCTATAACCGATGGTTTAGGGGCTGATGTAATCATCGTGGCAGCTTCGTCGGGAGCAGCTCAAGAACAAGCCTTAGAAATGGTTGCTCCTCAAGGAAGGATTAGTTTATTCGGTGGCCTTCCCAAGGACAAGCCAACCATTCAATTTAACAGCAATACTATCCATTATAAAGAAATAGGAGTGTTTGGTGTGTTTGCTTCCCATGCTTCTCAGTATGAAGAAGCAGCAAAACTTATATATTCAAAACGGATTAATGCTAAAGATTTGATTACCCATGTGGTCCCTTTGGAAAAAGTAGTTGAGGGAATCCAGCTTGTCAAAGAAGGAAAAGCATTGAAGGCGGTAGTGAGTTTTTTATAGAATAAAAAAATAATCATCATTTTGTTTAGCTATATTAATAGAAATGCTTGTTATTTTAATACTCTTCCCCAATAGGGTTTGAGAATGAAGTTATCTGATGGGGATGAGAGTGGATGAACAGGATTAGGGGAATTCTTTAAAAGGCTTTCATTATCTGATTTTTCAATTCCTCTCTCGGGAGGGGTGTGGGGGTGGGTTATATTTTGTTTATTTTTATTGTCATCTGATGTCACGAAAAGGTAGGAGATTGTATTTTATAAAATTATAATAGGAGTGAAATTTTTATATGGAAACCCAACCTTTAAAAGGAAATGTTGCCATTGTTACTGGTTCTGCTTCAGGAATAGGGCAAGGAATTGCCATCCGCTTTGCCAAAGAAGGGGCAGATGTGGCCTGTTGCGATTTAAACCGTGAAGGAGCAGAAAAAACTGCTCAAGAAATCAAATCTCTTGGGCAACAGGCTTCAGCGATTCAATTGGATGTGACAAAAGCTAAAGACGTAGAAGATGCTATTCGACAGGTTCATGATCATTTTGGGAAAATTGATATTTTAGTCAATTCAGCAGGTATTATTAAAGCTCATTTTATAACCGATGTTCCAGAATCAACCTGGGATGCGATTATCGATGTTGACCTCAAAGGCACCTTCCTTTGTATAAGGGAAGTGGCTAAATTTATGGTAGAGCAAAAAAGTGGGAAAATTATAAATATTAGTTCGAAGTCAGGAAAAAAAGGCGGTTTATGGCTGGCTGCTTACAGTTCAGCAAAGTTTGGTGTTATAGGGCTCACTCAGAGCGTAGCTACCGATCTCGCTCCTTTTCATATCAATGTAAATGCAATATGTCCTGGTAATGTTTTTTCAACACCAATGTGGGATTTGTTGGATAAAGAATATTCAGCTAAATTAGGAGTTCCACCGGAACAGGTAAGAAAAATTTATGTTGAAAAAGTACCCCTGGGAAGGGGTTGTACGGTAGAAGATGTTGCTAATCTAGCTGTTTTTTTAGCTTCATCACAGTCCGACTATATGACTGGCCAAGCAATTAACTTGACTGGAGGTCAGGAGGTTCACTGAACTGGATATCATTGGTTTAGTTGTTAATCCGGCAGCAGGAAAGGATATTCGAAGATTAGTTGCTCATGGATCGGTATTTGGGAATCGAGAAAAGATAAACTATACTATCCGAATTCTTTTGGGTTTTGATCAGATAACGACTAAACCAGTAAAATTTATATACATGCCCGATCCTTATGAATTGGTTGAAGCTGTCATTGAAGAAATTGGAAAATCTTTGAAAAACGTTGAATTTGAAAAAGCACCAATAACTGTTTTTGGAGACGAAGCTGATACAACCAATTTTACTCAATATATTACCAATAAAAGAAGTGTTTCAGCTTTAGTTATCTTAGGTGGAGATGGAACGAATCGATTAGTAGCCCGCTATAGCCGGAAAATACCCTTATTTTCTATATCTGCTGGGACAAATAATGTTTTTGCTGATAACGTTGAACCTACTATTTTTGGAATGGCACTTGGATATTTTATCAATGGTTGGGTTAAAAAAAATCAAGTTTTAGAAAGGAAAAAAATATTACGAATTTTTCGAGAAGGAATAGAAATGGGTATCGCTTTAGTGGATATGGTTTTATTGGATAAAAAGGAAATTGGTGCCCGTGCTATATGGGATTCATCATTGGTAAAATTAGTGGTAGTAACTCAAACCGATTCAATGAAAACTGGCTTAAGTACCATTGTTGACCGTGTGGTGAGAATTTCTTCCCAGGATTCTTTTGGAGGGTATGTTTATCCCAACCGCAATGGTCGATTGGTTAAAGTTGCTATTGCTCCGGGATTAGTTCAAAAAATTGGAATTGGTGAGTGGGGCTACCTTCAAGAAAAACAACCAATACCAATCAATCATATTGATGGAATTATTGCTCTTGATGGTGAAAGAGAATTACCAGTTCGTTCTGAAGAACCTTGGACGGTCTTATTGGATAGGAATGGTCCAGTGAAAGCGAATATCAACCAAATTATGGAGCAAACCCGTTAACAGCCCATGGTTAATCTCTCCCTTTAACCAAGGGAGATGTCTTTTTTTTCAAAGTTTTATATATTAAATGGCAATTATTCATTGATTGGTTTTTTTGAATCCTTGATTCATTATTGTTTAAAACAAAAAAGGAGAGATTATTAATGGTGGAAAAAATTATTATGCCCAAATTAGGACTAACCATGGAAGAGGGAGTAATTAACAAATGGTTGGTTAAGGAAGGAGATCAGGTTGAAAAGGGTGATGCATTGTTTGAAGTCGCAACTGATAAAGTAAACATGGAAGTAGAATCAACCGCCGAAGGAGTTGTATTAAAGATTGT
>JAGPGC010000154.1 GCA_018056205.1 Candidatus Atribacteria bacterium
TGGTGAGATTGAGAAAAATAGTTATGATTAACTTGTTTTCGCTTTTTGATTGAATAAAGTCATTCATAAATAAATAATGCGGCTCTTCAAAGCCGCATTATTTTAATCATTCAATGAAATTGGTTTTTCGCTTTTCCAAAGACCATGGATATTACAATAAGAGGATGCATAAAAAACACCAGGTTTTTCAAGCTTAACCGTGAAGCAGGAATAGGGTGAAGTATAAACCGGTCCTTGATTAGCACCTTCGATTGATTCACCATGGGCAGTATAATCAAAACGTGCAACTTGGAAAGGAAACTTTGCACCTTCGGGAAGAAAATATATTTCTATCCAACGAATATGATGTTCTGTGGTGTTGGGATGAGGTATCTCTTTCCCTACCGAAACAGAAAAATGGGTAAATTCTCCTTTTTTTACTGAATCTGGACCGTCAATAACCGGCGTATGTTTTTCTTGTTTCCAATCAGCAGACTGGAATAACTCTCCAAATACTTTCATATCAATTCCTCCTAAAAAGTTTTAAATAGTTCTTTTTTGGTATTACAGACTGGACAATAATTAGGAAGCTCCCCTTCTATTGTATAGCCACAAACTGGACAAATAAATATTTTATCAAGGTCGACATCCTTACCCTTTTGAGCAGCTTCTTTGGCATCTTTGTACATTTTTTCATGGACTTTTTCAGTCTCCCAGGCATAATGAGTAGTTCGTACCGCACCTTTTTCATTTTGAAAAGACGCAGCATTATTGTAAACGGGATACATTTCTTCAACTTCAAAATTTTCTCCGGCAATTGCCATATCTAAATTTTTAGCACTATCATTTATATTTCCTAATTCCCGAAAGTGATTAGTTGCATGTACTTGTTCTGCATAGGCGATTGCTTTAAAAAGTCGTGCTAAATTGTATTTTCCTTCTTTTTCAGCAACATCAGAAAAAATTAGATACCTCATATGAGCTTGAGATTCACCGGCAAAGGCATTTTCAAGGTTATTTTGTGTCATTTTACGCATAAATTCATCCTCCTACATTCATTTTAATTCTATTAAACATTCAATTTAATTCAAGTATTCCTTATTTTATTAAGTTTCAATATTTTTTCTTTAACAAATGAAAGGAATTATATATTTTAATAAGACTTACATTTCAACCTTTATATATCTTAACCATTCCCTGACTTTATAAACAAAGCTAATGGTGTTTTTTATTGGAGTTATTTTTGCAGGGAGCTTTTCTGTTAGATTTTTTATTTATAAATAGACCAAAATGGGATAAAAATTTAAAAAAATTTTTAAAAAGATGGGTGGAAAAGGATTGGGATGTTAAAATTAACTTAAAGATGAAAACCATAAATCTTTAGAAAGGACAAGGGAAATGAAAACCATTAAAGCTCTTTTCCCAATTTATTGGCAATTAATATCCAGTCGAGAGGGAGTCATTTTAATCACCGGTATTCTGGCGGTGGTTTTTTATGAAACATTTTATCTCCAAGTGGTTCGATTCTTACCTGGTTATTCAATACAATTATTTCTACTTTCAGGTATTCTTTGGTTTTTTATTTTTCCTTCTCTTGTTAATCGGTTTACCCTGAAAATTCCTTATTACGAATTAGGAGGAAGTGTTGGTTCAGTACGTAAATGGGGAAAATGGTTAATGTTCTTACTCGCCCTTGGTATTGGGTGGGCATTTATAGTTTCAAGAAACCCTTCGTATCGTTCTTTTTACCCCATGTTTCCCGCAGCCCGAACTTCACTGTTACAATTTATATATTATCAATGTATGGCTGCAGCCTACATGTATTCTTGGGAATATTTTTGTAGGGGTTTTCTGCTTTTTGGATTAAAAAAAAGGTGGGGGCGTTACGCCATTCTCATTCAATTGGTAATCTTTACTCTTCTTCACCAAGGGAAACCTGAATACCTGGTTTCCATCGTTGGTGGATTAGCAATGGGAATATTTGCTTACGAAGCAGGAACTTTTTTGCCGGTTTTCTTGCTTCACTTCATAACCGCTTTATTTTTAGATATTTTTTGCATAATTTAAAAACAAATTTAATCAAGTAACAGAAATAATTTTAGATTTTTATACTCGGACCTAATGAACATATTTTTCTCAGTCTCTCCTGAGAATATATCGTAACGAATGATGAGTTAACAGTGATGAGTTTAAAATTTACCCTCATCATTACTCTCCCCTCAAGGGAGAAGAACTACTATTATCAAAAATATTTTTCCCTCTACCTTCCCTGGGAGAGGGTTAAGGTGAAGAGTCTATTTCGGAGAAGAACCTAAATTTTAATATCTAAAAATTGCTGCAATTATTGACTTCCCTGGAATATCTTCGGTTTTCAAGGCATAAACTGTACCATTGTGACGTAGAGTTTGGTTAGCACAAAAATCTAATAAATCAGTATCCCCAGCTTCATTTTTTTCATGAACAATGATTTGATTATTTTCCGGATAAAAACAACCCCATTTTTCAATACCAATAGCAACAAAAAGAGTATCAACTCGACCATGGTATGCAGCTGGAACAATATCTTCTAAAAGGATGGATACGGTTTTATCTCCTTTTTGGAGAGATGACTCGCATTTTTCAAGAGCCTCTTTTTGTGCTTTATAAAAAATAGGTTCAACAATTTTCCAAGCTTTTTCATGAAGCTTTTCTTTAGTTAGATTTTCGGGATTTCCTTCGATTCCTTCCTCCAATAAATAAGGATAGGTATTTACTTCCCGATAGATTGGTAATAAATAATCAACACCGGCAAGAACGAGTGGGATTTTTTCATTCCGAATAAAATCATAAAGAGATTTATTCACCACTTGAAAATAGCGCTGGATTATCTCTTTGGTTTCATAACCAGCTCCATGGCCAAAGAATATTGCTGGGCGTTCCCCTCTCGTCGTTGGTGTTCCGGTATGAAATTGTAAAAGTTTTTCCATTCCCTTTTGACGAATTACACTGGCTAAGCCTTCAGGCATTCCTTCTAAATCAATTTCATTAATATTATAACGAGTACCTTGCATTAGTTTGATTGAACTCTGACTAATAGCTAATATGAAAAATCGACCATCACCAACCAGGAGGGGAAGGAGAGGTTTGATATGAAAATGATCGGCTACAAAAACAAGCTCTTTGAAACGATAAGGTTGGAGGTAATAGCGGAAACTTTTTTTTGAGAGAAATATAGCCAATCCATCGCTTTGATGTTCCCAGAATAGACTATCTTGCTTGAATTTTTTTAATGGTGATAAGAAATCTTTCACTTCTGATTCTCGAAAACCACGTTCAAAAAGGCGTTTTTCAGCTTCAGACAAAAGATTTTTAAA
>JAGPGC010000155.1 GCA_018056205.1 Candidatus Atribacteria bacterium
CCAAAGGTTTGGTAGTCCCCGGTGATCTGGTAATTGGTGCTGATTCACATACTTGTACCTATGGCGCTATTGGGGCTTTTTCAACAGGAGTAGGAAGTACCGAGTTGGCAGCGGCTATGATATCGGGTCAGCTCTGGTTCAAAGTTCCTGAAACTATCCGAATAGAGCTTAATGGATCTCTTCCCTTGGGAGTTTTCTCTAAAGATATAATTTTGTATCTTGCTTCTAAGATAGGAGCTGACGGAGCTACTTATCAGGCCATAGAATTTACTGGACCAATCATCGATCACCTCTCAGTTGAAGAACGGTTAACCATTTCTAATATGGCAGTTGAGTTAGGTGCCAAGGCTGGCTTAATGGTGCCAGATGAAAAAACTATTAACTGGGTAAAACAGAGAACCAATAAACCCTTTGAACCGATTTACCCTGATTCTGATGCTGTTTATTTAAAAGAATTAACCTACGATTGTTCGACACTGGTCCCCCAGGTTGCCCTTCCTCACCGGGTAGATACGGTTACCTCAATCGATTCTCTTGGCGAGGTCTCTATTCAAGAAGCTTATTTAGGAACTTGTACCAATGGTCGCAGTGTAGACCTTGAAGTTGCAGCTAGCATCCTTATTGATAAAAAAATTCATCCTAATGTTCATCTTATTGTTGCCCCAGCTTCGAAAGAAATTCTTTTAGAAGCTATCGAAAAGGGGTGGGTGGAAACCATTATCAAGGCTGGAGGAGTCCTGGTCACACCTGGTTGTGGTCCCTGTGTAGGAACTCATCAAGGAGTTCCAGGAGATGGGTGGAATGTCATATCTACCGCCAATCGAAACTTTAAAGGACGCATGGGAAACAATAAAGCTTTCATCTACTTAGCTTCTCCTGCCACCGTTGCCGCCTCGGCAATTGAAGGAAAAATAACCGATCCGAGAAAATACTTGAGGTGATAACCATGATACTCAAAGGAAAAGCCCACGTTTTTGGTGATGATATTAACACCGATTATATCATCTCCGGAAAATATAAATTTAAAACACTGGATATGAACGAGCTGGGAAAGCATGTCATGGAAGATATTGACCCAAATTTTTCTCAAAAAGTGAAGGTTGGAGATTTTATTGTAGCTGGCAAGAATTTCGGCTGCGGTTCTTCCCGTGAACAAGCTCCTCGCGCTTTACTCGCCAGTGGTATAAGAGGAATTATTGCTTCATCTATGGCGAGAATTTTTTTTCGCAATGCCATTAATTGTGGGTTATTAGCTTTAGAAGGTGACACCAGTCACATCCAAAATGGTGATGAATTGGAAATAAACTTAACGACAGGAAAAATCAATGACCTGACTCAAAATTTTACCATCGAGGCCGCCCCGCTTCCAGAAGTGATGATTCAAATCTTGAAAGAAGGCGGCTTGGTTTCATATTTTAAAAAACATGGGTCATTTCCTGAAACGGTTACACATCAGTCTTAAAAAGGAGAACATCATGTGGGAAAACTTAAAAAAGGGCGACCCAGAAATATATCAGTGGATAAAAAAAGAACTTAATCGCCAAAGAAATACATTGGAAATGATTGCTTCAGAAAATTTTACTAGTTTAGCGGTTCTTGAAGCCCAGGGATCAGTGCTCACTAATAAATATGCCGAAGGGTATCCAGGTAAACGTTATTACGGCGGATGCGTCTATGTCGATGAAGTTGAAAATATAGCCCGCCAAAGAGCTCTTGATATTTTTGGAGCTGATCATGTTAATGTTCAACCCCATTCTGGTTCTCAGGCAAACATGGCAGTTTATATGACTATTCTCAAACCAGGAGATACGGTACTTGGAATGAATCTTGCTCATGGAGGTCATCTCACCCACGGGAGCGGAGTAAATTTTTCAGGGATTCTTTATCGGTTCATTCCCTACGGCGTTTATCCTGATACTGAAATGATTGACTATGATCAACTGGAAAATTTAGCAATTGAGCACAAACCCAAATTGATTGTGGCTGGAGCTAGTGCTTATCCTCGTTTTATTGATTTTGAAAGGTTGAGAAAAATTAGCAATCAAATTGGTGCTTTTTTAATGGTTGATATGGCTCACATAGCCGGTTTAGTAGCAGCTGGTGTTCATCCCAATCCAATTCCCTATGCTGATTTTGTAACCACTACTACTCATAAAACTCTTCGTGGACCCCGAGGAGGAATGATTTTTTGTCGAAAAGATTTTGCTGGAGCTATTGATAAAGCTATTTTTCCCGGTACTCAGGGAGGTCCCCTTCTTCATGTCATCGCCGCCAAAGCTGTAGCACTCAAAGAAGCACAAAGTGAAGAGTTTAAAGTTTACCAAAGGCAAACGGTTAAAAATGCAGCGGCATTAGCTAATTCTCTTAAAGAAAAAGGATTTCGTTTAGTTTCTGATGGAACCGATAATCATCTCATTCTCATTGATGTGAGAAAACAAGGCATAACCGGAAAGGAAGCCGAAAAATATTTAGATCAGGTGGGAATCACTGTTAATAAAAACGCTATACCATTTGATCCAGAAAAACCAAATGTTACTAGCGGTATTCGAGTTGGAACGCCATCCTGTACAACCCGAGGAATGAAAGAAAAAGAAATGGCAATTATAGCTGACCTTATTCACCGGACATTTCAATCAAAAAATGATATACTGGCGCTCGAACAAATTGCTCATGAAGTGAATCAGCTTTGTAATCAATTTCCACTTTATCCCGATCTCGAAGTTCTGGAATAGATGATAAAAATCTTGGTTTTAAACTTCATGGTTATAAGAGTTGATTCCAGGATTTGCCAATGAGGAGGTTTATTTAGATGAGAGAAAAAGTAGAAAAAGCTTTGGAAAAGGTAAGAGGGTATCTCCGGATGGAAGGTGGAGATGTTGAATTAGTTGATATCGTAGATGGTGTGGTAAAAGTGCGGTTAAAAGGAATGTGCAGTTGTTGTCCAATGTCTATGATGACCCTTAAAGATGGTATAGAACGTCTGGTGAAAGAAGAAGTCCCTGAAGTTGTATCGGTTATTCAGGCATAATTATCAAAGAATTTATTAAAAAGCGTCTGACTTTTTTATATAGAGTCAGACGCTTTTTAATTTCTCTTTTTTATAACTATTTGATTTTCTACTGTTTTTTCATTATAGCCTTACCTTTTTCACTTATTGCATTTAGCTGATCACTAATCACTTTTTAAGACTTTCCTTGTAAAACCCAATAAAAAAAACTAACAAAGATGACACCGCCAATAATATTTCCTAAAGTAACCGGAATGAGATTTCGAAAAATTTGTCCCCAACTGAGTAGATTTTCAACTGAAATATATCGTTGGGCAAT
>JAGPGC010000156.1 GCA_018056205.1 Candidatus Atribacteria bacterium
AGTTGATAGCTCGGGCATAACGGATTTTTTCCCTTCTAATGATCGTTTGATCTTCTTTAAATACACCAAGAAATAGCGCCAGTTGGTGCAATTCATGAACGATTCTGAGATTTTGATAAAAATCAACTGCTGAGTTACGTATTAAATTTTTTTCAAATTGCTCAAATGCTTTCTTTGGAGTCAGGTCTTGATTCTTGAATTTAATCATCTCTCTAACTCTTTCCTATAAACCTTTTTATTGCTTTACTGACTGTTGAATAGTAGATACCTAAATCATTGGCAATCTCTGCTGGAGTATAACCAGGCTCAAGGTGAGCACTATACATCTTACCCTCACTTTCTTGGTATAGCTTCCCTTCGTTAAAAATCTCCCTTAATTTTTTACCAGCCACAAATCTTTCAACTTTGGGTAATTCTCCAAGAGCTTTTCTACTTAGCAAGGTATTGTTCCATTTTTGCAACAAAGTGGTCTTCCCCTAAAATTAATCTCCCCTTTAAGTTTTTCCAAGGGTCTTCCTTCCCAAGTCCAGCTAATACCAAGTCTTCATATTGTTTTTTTAGTACTTTTTGGTTCTTGATGAAATTGAGAAAGAAATATATTCTCTTTTCTATTTCCCCGGGCAGTTATAGGATACCGAGCACCAGGATATTCAATTCTGAGTGGTCGAGGCACAGGGAATAATTCATCTATTAAAATTCAAGAATCAAGACCTGGCCCCAATTTTTACCAGCGGTGGTGAACGTACTGTTTTATAGAGGCTTCATAGATCTTTTGGATTTCTTCCATCACTTTTTCTCCAAGGGGTGGGAGGCTGGAAGCTTTGGCATTATCTTCAGCCTGAAGAGGATTTTTGGCACCTGGGATCACAACGCTCACTTCCAAAAACATGAGAATCCATTTGAGAGCAAACTGTGCTAGGTTAAATCCTTCAGGGATCAGGTTCCGTAGTTTCTCTACTGCTTCTAACCCTTTTTCAAAATCTACCCCGGCAAAGGTTTCACCTCGGTCAAAAGCCTGGCCAAATCGGTTGTAGTTGCGGTGATCATCGGAGGGAAAAGTGGTTTCTTGAGTCATTTTTCCGGTGAGGAGACCACTAGCTAAGGGAACCCGAGCAATAATGGCTACTCTTCTTTTGCGACATTCGGCAAAAAACAATTCGGCTGGTCGCTGCCGAAAGATATTGAATATAATCTGAATACTCCTCACTCCCGGATATTCAATGGCTTTCAAACCCTCTTCTACCTTTTCAACGCTTACTCCATAATTGCGAATTTTCCCCGCCTTTACCATTTCATCCAGTACTGCAAAAACCTCAGGCCGATAGTAGACTTCAGTGGGTGGACAATGGAGTTGCAAAAGGTCGATCGTCTCTGCCTTTAAGTTCTTTAAACTTCGATCCACAAAGGTATTTAAATTATCACGATTATATCCATCGGCGACATGGGGAGAAAGGCGTCTTCCTGCCTTGGTTGCAACATAGACTCTCTCTTTGCGATCTTTCAGTACCTTGGAAATGATTTGTTCGCTTCGACCATCTCCATAAACATCAGCAGTATCAATAAAATTTAAACCACAATCCATAGCCCGGTGAAGTGCTGCAATGGCATCTTCTTCTTGAACCTTTCCCCAACTTCCACCAATCGCCCAAGTACCAAAGCCAATTTCGCTCACTGCCCAACCACATTTTCCAAAAATTCGGTAATTCATTCATTTCTCCTCGCTTTTGATATTTTTCTTTTATAATACCCAGTTAGACATAAAAATGAAAGCATGATACATTCCCTTATAATTGTTAAATGATATTGATTAACAATACACGAAGATGGTAAATTTTTGTTTGTCGAAGTACCAAGAAGTTAACTACTCACTTATTACTGTTTTTATACTCGTTACTGGTCACTCATTAACGCCTTTTGATAAACCCATTTTACTTCACGGTTTATCCTTAAAAAAAATGGCGTTTTTTCCTTTTTCATCGATTCCCATTCCAACTGGGTATAAATGAGAATATCGGTTGGAACCGGTAAACTTTGTTCTCCCCAACCTTGATTTCTTTTTTCAAAAGGAAGTTTCGACTGTCTTAAAATAATAATGATGTCAAGATCGCTTCCCACTCCCCAATTTCCTTGAGCGTAAGAACCAAAGTAACCAATTTGGATGATATCTTCATTTACCTGAAGATTATCTTTTACCCACTTTTCAAGAGAGAAAATAACTTGTTTATCACTTGGCCATTTGATGATTGACGAATTCAATGATCTCACTGGCATATTTTATTGCCTCCGAACTTTGCAGAGGTCCATAGTGTTCAAAAGGAGCGCCCTCAGGGTGACCGTTGGGATAACGAGCGGGAATATAATAATTATCAAGAACTCGGGCTTTTTCAATCAAAATCTCTGGAACCGTAATTGATTTGGGAAGTTCACCAAGAAGACGAGCTACCACATGTCCCCAAGCCTCTTGATGGTTCTTTAAGTGAAGGGCCTTTACTGCTTTTTCAGCAGCTTGTTGAGCAGCGAAACAGGCCCATTCATGCCGTCCTGACTTTTGAGAATCAACCGCTTGCTCCCAATCACGAAGAGATTGATTATACCAGTCTCGGGAACGGTCTGGCATTCTATTCCTCCCTTAAGTAAGAGTGGGTAGGATATAACTCTACCCACTCTTTCAATAAAATTATTAATCTCCTCTTTTCCCTAACTCTCGATCTAGCATATGCAATGCTTGCCCTTTTTCGCCAATCATTTTAAGTGTAGCAATAATATCCGAGGCGTTTTTCTCTTCTTCAACTTGTTCATCAATGAACCATTGCAACATGATTTGAGCTGGGTAATCTTTCTCTTGCAAGGCAATTTCATATAGTTTATTGATCAATGAAGTCACAAGTTTTTCATGTTCAAGGGTTTTCTCAAACATATCAAGTACGGTTTTGAATTCTGTTTCGGGTTGATCTATCGCTTTTAAAAGAACACGCCCGCCCCGATCATTAATAAATTCATAAAACTTCATTCCATGTTCTTGTTCTTCTTTGGCTTGTACCTTAAACCAATGAGCTGTTCCCGGCAGATTCATCGATTCGGCTTGAGCTGCCATCGAAAGATATAAATAACCAGAAAAAAATTCGTTTTTAATTTGTTCATTTATTGCATCTTCGAGCTTTTTACTCATCATGGTAACATCACTCCTTTTAGTATTTATTTTATCCTGTAAACTACAACAGAATATCGACCTACAGCCTAAGATAAAAAATTGAACATAAAAAATCAACTTGAGAAAAACATCCAAGTATGCGATGTGAGAATCC
>JAGPGC010000157.1 GCA_018056205.1 Candidatus Atribacteria bacterium
GACCGAGTTTGATCTCACCAAAGGAATTGCTGCTGGACCCTTTGGAAATCCCAATCGATGTTATGGACCGTATGATGGACAAGGAGATGTTGGAAGTCCCGATCGAAAACTGGACGGCGCCTGGGAACGGCCAATTTCGGTATTTTACTGTGGCTTCACAACTATCTGTCAAGGACGCGCTGACTTACCTGATCCCATTGGAGGAATCGTATGGGTGGGCCTCGACAAACCTTCTGAAACTCTATTTATCCCCTTTTTTGTCGGATCCCAGTCCCTTCCCGAATCATTCTCTCAGGCAAATACCGCTCAATTCAGCCGGGATAGTGCCTGGTGGGCTTTTAATTTTGTCGCAAATTGGGCAGAATTAAATTATCAAGCCATACACGCTGATATTGCCCTCTTACAAGATAAATATGAGTTAAAGATATTAGAACTGTTACCACTCGTCCAGAAAACCGCGTTAGAAATTAATCAATCAGATGAGTGTTTAACTCGAGAATACTTAACCAACTTCTCAACCCAAAACGCCGAATTTTTAGTGAAAGAATGGTGGAATTTTGCTGGACAGCTTATCGTTCGCTATGACGACGGAATGTTCAATTTACCCGGAAAAATGGCTCAACTCCATGGTTATCCCAAAGAGTGGTTAGATCTAACCAACTGGTCACAAGGCCCAACATCATATGAGAAAAAAGAAAAGTAACATGAAAAACAAAAATCACTGAGAGAAATACACCCCAGCGTAACAATCTTGAGTTTTTGACTTCTGATGTAATTAAGTTTTAACAGTTTAACCGGTGTTGCGGGATACTATATACCTACCAAACCTCCTGTTCTCCATTAAAGTGAACAGTAAAAATTTTTTGAGGGTCGGCCGTTTCCTCCACATTGGGTATCTGGTTATTGTCCAATCTTCCCCATCCAACCGGAACATAGAAGGTAAAACTCAAGAGATCTGCCCCATTTGATATAGCATCAAAATATTTTGCTAGGGCATTGGGATCAGTTATATTCTGATCAATGTTTCCGGTATAACCACCGGCATTAAACGTTTTGTCAGCATATTGGAAAGCCTTTCCGTAAAGCGACCAAGGGCTAATGCTATCAAGCGATAAAGAGCCATAGAGAAAATCCCTTGGTAAAACAAAGTTCATTGTCTGCCAGCTCGGCCATCTTCCTCTGCCATAGGTCATCCCCTTAACAAATAAGTCCTCATTGATATTTTCTAACCGTGATAAATCAAAAGCCGCAGCAGCTTTAAAAATCGGTAATTTTTCTTTGGTGAAATCATGTTTTTGTTCATTCCAATTTTGATCGCTGTATTTAAGATAATAAATTGATTCTTTGAAACCGCCCTTGAGCACACCATACTCTTCCTTTATTTGAATATCCAGGGCATAAGCTAAATTGCTGAACTGGGTAGTCTCAATTCCATTTCGCCCCATCTCATCGTAGTCGATAATGCCGTCATGGTTCTCGTCAAAAATATCCATAAATTCTTTATAAAGCGAGGACCCAGTAAGGGTATCGTTGGCCTGGGCATAACTCAAAATAGTCTTTTGCAGACCATGGAGAATGGTATTGGGGTTATAATACATAGTTTTGGTAATCAGTTCAACAAAGTTGGCATTTTCTACCCGACCCAGATGACCGCCAAGAGAAGCCAATGGTGTTTCTGTCAGTTTATCCCATCCTACAACATAGTATTTCTGCTGTCCTACCCCTCTTTTTTCAGCATAACGATACAAGTGATATCTGAATAAAGGTGAATCAACCCCTTCTACGGTTATAATGTTATTCCCTTCCACTTTAGCCACCGGCACCTGATGGACGAATTCAGTTGGCCAGTCATTCTCTTCCTTCAACTTCAGAGCCAGAGCCATGGGAACGGTCTTGAAACAGTATCGGGCACAGAAGAGGTCCAGAGCTACACAATCCAGAGACGACCAAACAAAGCCTTCGGGAATCCGAACCGCTCTACCATCGGGGTTATGGCTGATGTTAACCATGTTAATAGCATCACTAATATGCACCATGAATACTTTCTGGTTCTGCACCGCTCGAATGATATCAGACTGAGTTCCGGGCATCCCTGCTGTCTTGGTAGCGATATACTCACCATTTTTATCTTTTACCGGGAGATTGGTATTTTCATCTATTTTGAGCATCCAGGGCGTATGGGGTAATTTTCCTTTATAGGTTGGCAGGGTTTGAGCCGGATAGGAATATTTCCAGGTCTCGTCACTTTTTTTATCCTCAAAAGCACAGAGTGTTGGATAAAGACCGATACCCAGGTTTTTAATGGCATTGGTCAAAAGGTCTTGAGCATGGATCTTGTGTTTGGGAACATTGATTAATACACATCCGGGATAATTTTGTAAGTCTTCGGCATCACCTGGGTCTCCACCAACGATTACCTTATGAAGAGTGATCTCCTTAAAGTTAGCACCTTCAGGTACCGTTACTGTCCTACCTCTCGATGGGTCGTTGTGAATCTTGTTCAGATCGTAGACCATTAACCTATCTTTGGCTTTACCCGGAGGGAGATAATTTCCGAGAACGCTGTCTTCAAAACCTTTCATGGGATCATCCTGGAGGGAAGTCGGATAGCAGTCAGCAAGGTACTTCCGTACAAAGTAGAATCCCCAGCCGCCATAAAAATCATGATATCTCCCTTCCAAAATTGCTTCGGTAGATACAGCTTGCCCAAATAACTTACCAGCTAATTCCGCAATGAGAAATGTTGATGTTGATGCTTCTCCCAGCGCCATTTGGTGATAGTGAATATCAAGCTGGTCGTGAAACCACCGCATTAAAGCAGCAATCAAAGGCCACTCTGTGGTAACGATGGCACTCGAACCTTCACCATGGGTATTGGCATCAATGACTAGAGGAGCAACAATATTGGGTTTGAACAGTAACTTTTTACCCAACTTTATCTGTGATCGAACTTCCTCACCAAAACCGGTTTCCCTATCCAAATTGCCTAAGGAAAAATCAAGATTGGAGTAAATATAATCAATTTTATTGATTATTTCCTGCCAGGCTGATTGATCATTTTCATTGATGACCTTTTGCAACAAGGCAGGAATTCCGCCATAGGCTTTGGAGACTTCCATCCTCACTCCAGAGATCGGCGAACCTTCTGAATCCACCTTTTTCTTCCCCAAAGGTGTATCGACAATCAAATCTTTTATATCTTCTTTTAAAATTTCTTTCATTTTTCCTCCTCCTATTCTGTATTAAGTTTAAAACCATGTTACTTATTAGCTCATAGTCAGTTACACTGATAAAGAGAG
>JAGPGC010000158.1 GCA_018056205.1 Candidatus Atribacteria bacterium
TATCAGGGAGAGTATCTTGAGCAAAACTTAGAGAAACGAAAGAAAATACTAATATCAAAGCAATAGCTAATTTTCCGGTAAAAACTTTTAAATTAATAGTCATTTTGTCCTCCTTATATGAAAATATGATAATGAAAATATTTTCAAACATTGCTTAGGTAATGAAAATCAATAACGTTAATAATTTATTAAAAAAATTCAATCCTTTCTTCTTTAATTATTTCTACAATAAATTTTAAACCCCCTTTTGAACCCCGTCAATTTGATTTTATATTAGTGTAATAATTATGATATAGTATTTCTCGGGTAAGAAGTATCCCCAATGAATTATTTCTTACAGGAGAGGAACTTTTGAATTCGAATGAGCATTTATTTAATAAAAATGAGATAAAAACTCTTGAAAATATTATTGATACTGCAATTAAGGTATCAAATGCCCAAACTGGTTCTTTATTCTTAGCTCGTGATGATGGAAGCTTGTTTATTGCTGCTGGCCGGGGTTTATTAGATAAATATATTGGTACAAGAATAGAATCGGATAAAAAAACTGTTTCGGGTTATGTTTTCCACACTGGAGAACCTTTTATTATCGATGATAATAATATCAGCCAATTTTCCCGACGCCAAGAAAGAAAAAACTACTCAATATCAATTCCAATCAAAAAAACTACCAATCAAGTAGTTGGAATTTTAAATTTAAATCGAACTGATCAATCCTTTGAGAAGGAATCTATTTCCCAGTTAGAAGCTTTTGCTACTAATATAGCAATATTATTAGAAGAAAATAATCTCCGCCAAGATCGAGAACGTATAATTATTGCTCTCTCAGAAATAATCGAACTCTTTTCATCTTTATGTTGTAATGATACTTTTAATGATGTTTTTGAAAAAATATACTATTCAGTGAAAATCTTAACCGGTGTGAAAAGAGCTTCAGTATTTAGACTTTCAAAGAAAAGGCCTTATTTGATTTTTACGAAAGAATGGCCGGAAAAAATAAGCTGGAGGAAATTTGACGAAATTAGCCAACAGATACAGGACCTGGTAGAAAAAAAGAAAGTATCTTTAATTAACTATGATCCAAAAATTCAATTACTTTTTATTCCTTTAATTTCTAATAATCATTCTCCTTTTTTGTTTGTTGGTATTTTTGAAAAAGTCATTGATATTATTGATTATTTAGTCCTTTCTATTGTTGAAAACATGGGGAATGCAACTCTTGAGAATATAACTCTTTATAAAAATAGTAAAAAACTTACTCAAGAAAAAGAACGAAACCGTTTAGCCCGTGAGCTTCATGATGGATTAGCACAAATTTTAGCGTCCACCCAGATTTATCTACATTTTTTGGAAAATATAATATCATGTGAAAACCAAAATGAGATGGAAATTTTGGGGAAAATAAAATCATTAAATAGTTTAGGAATTGAGGAATCACGATTCATTCTCTCTGAGCTCAAGGGGAAACCTATTTCTGCGATGCATTTCAAGGAGAAAATTGAAGAAATCACCCGTCTTTTTATTGTACCAGGGAATACCATCAATATGAATTATAAAGTGAAGGTTAAAGAAATTCCCTATCGTGTTTATAAAATGATTTTGAAGATATTACAAGAAACTTTATCAAACATTCAGAAACATGCTCAAGCTAATAAAATTAATATTCATATTATGAATAGTAAACGTCAAATGATTCTTATTGTAGAAGATAATGGAGTAGGCTTTGATCCACGGATAATTGATGAAAAAGGTACTGAGCATTTTGGACTTCAAAATCTTCGAGAAAGGGTTCGAATTTTGAGGGGAAAGTTCAAAATAGAAAGCAAACCTGATAGTGGAACAAAAATTATGGTGAAGATCCCTTATGAAGATAATGATTCGAACTTAACCAGGGAAGGTCTATCATAATGAAAATACGAATTGCACTCGTAGATGATCACCCAATTTTTTTAGCTGGCTTAAAGCGACTTTTAGAAAGTAGTGAATCCTATGAGGTAAGCTCAATTGCCAATAGCTATAAAGAAGCTTTGGACAATATTGATTTTGATAATATTGATATTGCTTTAGTTGATATTAATATGCCAGGTACGAATGGGATTGAGTTATTAAAAGCGATCAAGCAAAAGAGCCATAACTGCCGGGTGGTTATGTTAACCATTGAAGAAGATGAGGAAACAATTTATCGAGCAATGAAAGAAGGCGCTCAGGGGTACATTCTTAAACAAGATTCTCCCGAACGACTTTTAAAGAGTATTCAGGCTTGTATAGATGGAGAAATTTTGTTAAGCAATCAGATTTATGCAAAAGTAATCGATAGAATTAGAAAAGTTAGCCCACCTGAAAAAGGACAGTCAATAATTTTTTCCAAATTAACCAAACGGGAAATTGAAATTACCCGGTTGATTGTACAAGGAAGAAGTAACCCTGATATTGCTCAGGCTTTATTTATAAGTGAGAGTACGGTAAAGAATCATATTAGCAATATCCTCCATAAATTGGAAATGAAAGACCGAGTAGAGCTTGCTATTTTAGCGGTTCGTGAGGGTATTGGATATACCTCTTGACATCCTTGCTATAATTCCTATGGTTTCTCAATGGATTTAATAAATCTTCAAGGGTGACCTATCTATGCTAAAATCTGTTCTTTTTGATATAGATGGAACTATTACTGATACCAATCCCATTTTTTTAGACGCAATTATTCAGACACATTTTGAAATGACCGGTCAATTAAAGAATCGTGAGTTTTTTCATTTTTCATTGGGTATTCCCAGCCCAGTTACCATGAGGATTCTTGATATTCCTCAGGAGAAAAGGATGCTTTATATCCAGCGATGGCAAGAACACATCAAGGAAAAAATGCACGAAGTTGTACTTTTTCCAGGAATTGTTACCGTACTAGAGAATCTGAGAGAATGGGGGCTTTCTATGGCCTTAGTAACTTCAAAAATTCGCTCGGAGTTTTCATTTCAATTTGAATCCTTTGGGCTCAACCATTTTTTTCAAACTGTCATCTGTGCTGATGATGCGCCTCGACCCAAGCCCAATCCGGATCCATTGTTTGAAGCTTGTTCCCATTTAGGAGTAAAACCACTGGAGACAGTTTATGTAGGTGATAGTCGATATGACATCATGGCTGCGAAAGCAGCCGGGATCCCCTTTCTTTTTGCATCTTGGGGTTCGGTCGATCCTAATTCAGTATTGGAACTTCATCCCGAGTTTTACCTTAAAGAACCACTTGAGATTTTAGATGT
>JAGPGC010000014.1 GCA_018056205.1 Candidatus Atribacteria bacterium
CCCGCCCTCATGTGCATCCGAAATGGCATTATGCCCTATTTTCTAGCGAAAGCCGTTGCTGCCGCCTTTCTTTTTGTTTCAGAAGAAGATCAAGCATCAAGCACCATTCAGGAATACTTAAAAAATCACTCGATAAAAGAGGCCATTCGAGAGTTTTGCCAGCTTGATCGGGAAGTTGAATTGATTCAATTGATTTCCGAGCATTATCAAAAATTCCTCAATAAAATAACTCTTGAGAAAGATTTTTATAAGATAAAAAAATTAAAAGAGTGTTATGAAATTGGCTTTGAATATGAAAAAAATTATCGCGGGTGCGCTCAATGCCTCATCGCAACCTTCTTTAAATTTACCGGAAAAACCAATAACACCCTTTTTCAATCTGCAAGTGGGCTTTCGGGTGGAATGGCGCTTTGTGGAGATAGCGCATGCGGTGGCTATTCGGGGGGCATTATGATTATGGGAAGCTATGTCGGAAGGCGACTTGAAAAATTAGATCTTGATGGTGATAAAGAAGCACAGTACAAAGCCTATGAAATGGCGCAAAAACTCCATGATAAATTTATTGAAACCTATGGAAGTGTGATTTGTGCTGACATCCACAAACAAATCTTCGGAAAATCCTTTTGTTTAAGATCAAAAGAAGTTCGAAAAGAGTTCGAAGAAGCTGGAGCTCACCTCGATAAATGTACCACGGTAGTAGCTATGGCTGCCTCCTGGGTAGCCGACATTCTGAACGATGAAGGCTATTTATAGCTTTTTTTAAATAAATTTTTTATCAAAGATTCCTTAACTAATTAAAATATTTAATATTATTAAAATAAATAAATAATACCTTTTAAAGCCATAAACCTAATAATTGGTATATTTTGAAATTTTAGTGTTTTTTTTATTGTTGGTCGTGTATATTGGTATTGATGATGTATTTTTAAATTAGGGGGTGATAGTGGAAGAATTGGTCAAATTAGCATTTTATCACTTTTTAATTATTAAAGGAGGCTTAAAGAATGAAAAAATCACTATTTGTACTCTTATTAATCACAATAACTATGAGTTTATTGATTATCCCCGGTTTAGCTTCTGCACAAAATAAAATTACCATCAACGTTCTTACCCAACCCCGGCGAGAATGGGAGCTTCTTGAGCAATACCTCCCAGAATTCGAAGAAAAAGAAAATATCGATGTTGTGTTTCACTATTTTGCAGAACTAGAAAGAAGATCAAAATCTCGCCTTGATGCCTCAACCAAAGCCGGTCAATATCAAGTGTATTATATCGACGAAGCTAACGTCGCTGAGTTTGCAGTCAACAACTGGTTAATCCCCATTAAAGATTATTATCCCGAGGAATATGATTTTGCTGATTTTTCTGAGCCATTAGTTGCTGTTCTAACCTTTAATGACATAACCTATGGCGCCCCAATGACATTTGAAGGAAACGTAATGTTTTATCGAAAAGACCTCTTTGAAAGAGATGGAATTGCTGTTCCACAAACCCTCGATGAGTACTTAGAAGTTGTGAAACACTTTCACAATCCTCCAGAACTTTACGGAACCGCAGTCCGCGGACTTCGCGGATCAGGAATGAATGTCTGGAGATTCAGCCCCTATCTCAAGATGTTTGGTGGCCAGTATTTGGATGAAAATGGTGTTCCAGCTTTTAATTCTCCCGAAGCCGTTAAAGCCGTTGAATATTATATTGAGCTCATTAAACACAGCCCCAGTCCTACCCTTTCCTGGTCAGACGCCATGGATAACTTCAATGCCGGTAAGGTTGCTATTGTTGAATACGCCAACTTAAAAATGGATTACACTATGGATCCCAAAGGATCGGTCGTATACGACAAAGTAGGCTACTCAAAACCAGCTGCCGGTCCCATGGGCGCCATCTCCAATACAGCTGTTCATGGTTTGGGGATTTCAGTTGCAGGATGTCCAACTGAAGAGCTGAAAGCTGCCGCCGGTAAGTTCATTGGTTGGTTTACTAGCAAAGAAAATGAAATCAGAAAGGTTGTAGCCGGCTCCGGTCTCACCAATGCCCGCAAGTCAACTTTTGCCAGCTCCGAATTTGCCGCTGCTTATCCAGCAGAATTTGTTGAAGCCCAAGTAGAGATGATGAAAATTCAACAAATGTGTATTCTGCAAATACCAGAATGGCCAGAAATTGGTGACTACTTGGGCATTAAGCTTGAAGAACTCTTTACCAAAGCTTATGCTGGTCAATCCTATGATATTCAGGCTGCTCTGGATGATGCAGTTGCTTATGCAAAAGAAGTCTTGGGGAAATAATAAACGATTAGGAAATAAAAGGGGCTCTTTGGAGCCCCTTTTCTAAATTCATTATATCAAAATAATTGGACTTCTTTCCTAACCATTTAAACAGTGTAACAAGAAGGGGGCTCAATAGTGACCAGAAAACAATTTTTTTTAGTATTTATGATTCCAACTTTTATTATTTTGTTTTTTTTAGCCTTCTATCCACTGCTCAACGCTTTTTATTATTCACTGCAAAATTGGGACCTAAGAAGTTCCCGCCCGATTCGATTTGTCGGATTGAAAAATTATATACAACTCTTCACTGATGCGCGTTTTCTCAATTCTCTCCGTATTTCCTTGCTTTGGTCGGTTATTACGGTTGGATTTTCGGTTTTTTTTGGTGCTGGGTTGTTAGCTCCCCTGATCAATGATAATGCTAAAGGTAGTTTTAGAACCATATGTCTCTTTATCTTTATCATTCCTGCCCTTCTTCCTCGGGTGGGAGCAGCTTACATGTGGCGGTTGATGTATTCATCATCAATTGGAATTATAAATTACTTTTTAAGTTTTTTTGGAATCGGACCTATCGGCTTCTTAGAAAATCCCTCTTATGCTCTTTACTCAGTTGCAGCAATCGATATCTGGCAGTGGTCCTTTTTGATTGCCGCTTTAACCATTATTCTTTTACAGGATATCCCCAAAGAGATCATTGAAGCCGGCTCGCTTGATGGAGCAAAAAGGTGGCAGCTATATCGCTTTATTATCTTCCCAGTGATCGTTCCACCCTTTCTGTCAATCTTTTTTATTAAAATGATGGAATCCCTTCGTTCTTTTGATTTTATTTTTGTGCTGACCGCTGGGGGTCCTGGTGTAGCCACCGAAACTTTGGATATGTATGCCTATTGGCAGGGGATTGGTTCAGCAGGTCGGGTCTCTTACGCCTCTTCGATGTCAATCGTTATGCTGGTGATCACCATCATCTTGATCACTATCGTGTGGAGGGGGTTAGTCAGATGGCACGAGTAAATGGAAAGGATATTTTCTATAAAATAATCATCATTCTTGTTCTGCTCATTGCTTTAGCCCCAATTCTTTGGATGTTTTTGTCTTCGTTTAAGTCAAGGGTTGATATCATTAGTTATCCTCCTAAATTTATCTTTACTCCAGTAATGGATAACTATAAAAGAGTTCTTCAAATGCCAACTCTTATGCATGGTCTCCGCAACAGCCTTACCATCGTCCCTATATCTCTTCTTTTGGGGTTTATTTTTGGTGTTCCTGTCGGGTACATATTTGCCCGGATAAAGTTTAAAAGAAGCGCCGATCTTCGTTTTTTTATCTTGTCTTTAAGATTCATGCCTCCAGTTGCGGTAGCTCTTCCCTTTTTCTTGATTTGGATGCGTTTAGGACTTCTGGATACCATACCGGCAGTCATATTTACTTACCTGACCATTGCAATTAGCACCATGATCTGGTTAACAATTGAATGTTTCAAGCAGGTACCCGTTGAATGCGAGGAAGCGGCTCACTTAGAAGGATGTACCCAATTTCAAGTCTTTTCTCGTATTGCTTTACCTTTAGCAATTCCCAGTATCTTAGGTATGTGTATCTTTATCTTTATTCTTTTGTGGAATGAATTCTTCCTAGCCTTTGTCATTACTTCTCAACGTGCGGTCACGATGCCGGTTGCTTCAGCTGCTTTTGCGGTGGTTGGAATGGAAGTTCCCTGGGGACAAATTTGTGCATCAGTTATTCTTCTTTCCATTCCACCTTTGATTTTGTCCTATTTCTTTGTGAAGTTCCTTCCTTACTTCTTTAAGGTTAGTTAATCAATAATAAAAAGACCCTCATGGATTTAAAATAATATGAGGGTCTTTTATAACAAGTCCTTATTTCAATTCCAAATCACTCATAACGATTCCATTTGACTATTTATGAAACATCCTCAAGGTTTGGGGTTTCCAGGGATAAAAAGCCAGCAGTGGATTCATCCGGTAGCAAGCGGGCTTTGAAAATACCTCATGAAAAAGGTAAAAGGAATCAAAATTTTCCTCAATGACTTGTTCAAATGAATCGTTTCTCAAATCATCGGCTAAGGGGTTTTCATTCTCATAATTCCAATCACTCACGTTTTCCCTTATCCTCCTTTTTTCCTAACTTTTCTCTCATTTTGGTATCGGCCTGTAAGTTTTGAAGAGAATAATAATCCATAAATCCAAACTTTCCCTCTCGTAGACTATGTGCCAATGCTTTGGGAACCTCGGCTTCAGCTTCAACAACTTTTGCCCTCATTTCTTGGGTATAAGCTAACATCTCCTGTTCCTGGGCAATAGCCATAGCTCTTCTTTCTTCGGCTTTAGCCTGAGCAACCCTCTTGTCGGCTTCAGCTTGGTCAGTTTGTAAACGGGCTCCAATGTTTTCTCCAACATCAATATCTGCAATATCTATAGAGAGAATTTCAAAAGCCGTGCCTGCATCTAATCCTTTTTCCAAAACGGTTTTAGAAATGGAATCTGGATTTTCTAACACTGCTTTGTGAGTAAGCGATGATCCAATGGTGGTTACGATACCCTCTCCAACCCGAGCGATTATTGTCTCTTCGGTTGCTCCACCGATTAAGCGATCTATATTGGTTCGGACAGTAACTCGAGCTTTGACTTTTAATTCTATTCCATCCTTGGCAACAGCTGCAACTTCTGGTGTTTCAATAACTTTAGGAAGAACACTCAACTGAACCGCTTCTAAAACATTCCTTCCCGCTAAGTCAATAGCACAGGTTCTTTGAAATGAAAGCGGTATGCCTGCTCTCTCGGCTGCAATCATTGAAATAACTACTCTATCAACATTCCCTCCAGCTAAATAATGAGCTTCCAATAACTCGGCATCAAGCTTTATATCAGCTTTAGTTGCTTTAATAAATGGTAAAATAATGCTCGCTGGAGGAACACGCCTCAGTTTCATACCAATTAAATTAAGAATGCTAATCTTTACTCCGGCTGCTAAGGCTGATATCCAAAGTCCCAATGGAACCAGTGAAAAAAACACAATCACAAGAATTAATATAATGATTGCCGGTACCAAGTATCCGGTAATATCCATAGATTTACACCTCTCTTTCAATTTGGACTATAATCCGATTTCCTTGCACTTCATCAATTGTAACCACATTGCCCGGTTCAATAAATTCTCCACGAGTCACTACGTCATATCGTTTCCCTTCGATTTCAACAATACCTGAAGGTCGGAGTACACTTTTAGTAATTCCTTTTTTCCCTATTAAACTTTGATAATTTAATATTTTTTCTTCGGGAATTTCTTTTTCTTGATCCTTTTTATGTAATCCTAATCTTATCCAGATTGGATTATCCGGTAAAAAGAAAAGAAGAATTAAAAAAATCCCTCCCATTATAGCTATATAAAATAATAATTGGCTAAATGCAACTTCCCAGAAAAGAATGCTGGTAGTCCTTAAAACCATATAGAGAGAAATCACCAAAGCACCAATACCGGTAATGCCTGTTACACCAAAACCTGGAATAACTAGCAATTCCAAGGTCAATAGGAGCATCCCAACCACAAAAAGCATTAATGGTTCCCACCCGGCAAGACCAGCAAAATATCTCCCACCAAAAAAGAAGAGTAAAGCAATGATTCCAGCTATGCCTGGAAAGCCAAAACCTGGAGTCATTATTTCTAAAAAAATGCCCCCAAAAGCAATAAGGAGTAAAATTGGAATTATTGTCGGGTGGGTTAAAACCCGAGCCAAAGTTTCCGACCAGGATGGAGTTGGGGTAACTACAACAGGATCTTCTAATCCCAGGGTCTTAATCACTTCTTGCTGGTTTTGAGCCAAATGATCAGCAGCTCCTCGTTCTAATGCAGTTGAGGCTGTCAGGGTTAATAACTCCCCCTTCTCTTTTAAACCAGCTATTTCTATGTTTCGGTCAACCATCGCAGCGAATAGCTGAGAGTCGCGATTACGAGCTTCCGCTAAAGCTTCAATTTGCCCCCGAATTGCTGAAACAGTTTTGGGATCAGGTGGGGTTTCTGCGGTCTCCTGACCGGTTCTCGGTTCAGCAGCTCCCATGCTCCCATGCGGTACCATGATAATCTCTTGACAGGAGAGCGCCAAAAAGACTCCTGCCGACCAGGCTTTGGAATTAATGAAAGCCACAGTCTTCATTGGAGCTTGCATGATCAGGTCTTTTATAAAGAGCATAGCATCAACCCGTCCCCCGAAAGTATCAATTTCGAATACCACGATCTCGGCACCTTGTTTTTCAGCTTCTAACAGAGACCTCTTGGCAAAGCTGGCCAGGCCCCATTCCACAGCTCCAAAGTCAGGAATATCCTTGAGCGGTACCCAAAAAACCACTGGTTTTTCAGCAGAATAAGCAGATAAAGGAATAGATAAAACAATCAGTATCAAGATTATAGAATAGTGGAATATTCGCATTGTCTCTCGAAAAATTTGTTTTTCTTTCATACTCAATAAAGCAATTTTCATTTAATAATATTCCTTTAAGTCGTTTTTTACCACAGGATAGTTTTTAATTTTATAGCTATTTTATATATGATACCCTTGCTAATCATTTTAGCAAAGAATATTCCAGGAATAATAGTACCTCTCGAAGAAAATTATAATTGTATTATTAGTCATTTTTTTTCATTAATTAATGATAACACGTAATTACTGGAAATTTTCAGAATAAACTCTTCAATCGCTTCCTTGGTAACAGGTGAGGACAAAAACACGGTAATTGGCGTACCTTAGCATGCTATAACAACTAGCGGGTTTAGTAATTTAGACTTTTACGCAAAAAAACCTTTCTTTTGTTGGCATAGGTTCTATCAAGCTCGTAGATAAATCTATGTGATAGATTCTCATGTAGATTGGGTTGATTCTTTTTAAATATTTCAAGAAATTGTACTAAATGCCAATAACCAGAATTATCTTCAGCCCAATTATTACAATCGATGGTAGGCGGTCCCCTTACTAATACCTATGGAATTGTGATCCATGTTGATATGTAAATCAATCCTTTATTGTTATAGCTCACAATAATAGTCTCCGACTTGTCAATAATTATGTTCACAGCTAGGTTCATTTCTTTCTCCTTTATTAAATTTGTGATAACATCCTGAAATGGAGCTTATTTGATACAAGGAGATGAAGCGTGGATAAAACTTATTACGATTTGCTGGAACTCTTCTCAGAAAGTGGTTGTCCAATTTGCAGTTACAAAAAAACCTTTGAAGAGCAATCTTTAGATGGATTATTTTATGAATTTGTCACCGATCCAGAGATCCGTCAAAAACTCCGCGATCAAGGAGGTTTCTGTCAGGATCATTTGCGAAGGGTTTTCGATATTCGACCATCAATTTTAGGCATGAGTATTGTCTATGAGGATTTGCTCAATGCCTATTTAAAAAATGAAAACCATCCCACCTTAAAAAATTGTCCACTCTGTAATCTTTGGAAAGATAAAATCCATCATCTTGAAAATATTCTAAAAAAGCATTGGAAGGATTTTAAAAACGCCTGGGGAAAACATACCTTCATTTGTATCATTCACCAAAATGAAATACAACTTACTCCTTCAATATCATCGGAACTTGGGCAACATACTCTGAAAAGTCTAAAAAATATAGATGAAAATCTTAAATCCTTCATTCAAAAATTTGATTATCAAGCAAAAAAAGATACCATCACCATTGAAGAAAGCAACTCCTGGCAGGAAGTTTTAGAATTTTTTTCCGGTCAGCGACTGAGAAAATCCCAACCCATTCATCATAGAAAGTAGTTTTTTGTAGATGTATCGATGCGCTCCTCACCATTAGGTTTTTGTGTAGGCATTTCCATGCTTGTTTGTTGCCATCAAGCGGTTTGGATATCAATCAAAATAATTTTTCTGATTAAACTAGTATATTATATTTTTTATTCTGTCTATTGAATATATTTTTCTATTCTAAAGGAAATTTCTTTTTTGCCGATAATATTGGAAAAGAATGGGTAGATGAAAAGGCAAACTTTCCTAAAGGAAAAGGCGCAAAGCTAAGAGCCTAAAGCATTTATAAGCCATGGCAGTCGAGCCGCCAAAACCCACCCATCATCAGAAATGATGATTTTTTAAACACGAACCATTTCCTGAGGAAAGTTTTCCAAGGAGGTTTTATGTAATGGTTCGTAAAAACAGAAAAGTTGTGTCCTCTAGAAGAAATCTTAGAAAACCGGTTGGTCAAAAATATATTGATGGAAATGAAGCTGTTGGTTTTTTATCAAAAAGTCTTTTTTTGCCTGAAGAAAAATCCACTTCTGCAACTCCATTCTATCTGAAAGAAAACGAAAAAAGTAATTTATCAGTATGTCTTGAAAATGAAGTAAACCTGCGAAGTAAAAATGAATTTTCTGCAGACTCTGTGCAAAAAGAACCGGTCCATATCGAAAAACCATGGGGTTATTATGTCATAATCGATCAGGGACCTCATTATAAGGTTAAAAAAATCGTCGTTAATCCCGGTAATCGCTTAAGTCTCCAAATGCACTTTCATCGTAATGAATACTGGTTGGTAACCCGAGGAAAGGCCTTTGTTACCATTGGAGATCAAAACTTCTTTTTATTTCCAAACCAGAGCACGTATATTCCCCAGCAAACTTTTCACCGCATGGAAAATCGTGGTAATGAAACCCTGGAAATAATTGAAGTTCAAAACGGCAATTGTATCTCTGAAGAAGATATTATTCGGATTGAAGACGATTTTAACCGGAGTGAAATTATCTGATTATTAACTGTACATAATAAATTAAATAAGATTGTGAAACTCATCGCTTCTTTTCAGCTCCTGTATTAATTCTTTAATCTTTTGGTCAAGGC
Source organism: Candidatus Atribacteria bacterium (assembly GCA_018056205.1). Classification (GTDB taxonomy): domain Bacteria; phylum Atribacterota; class Atribacteria; order Atribacterales; family Atribacteraceae; genus Atribacter. The sequence goes on from JAGPGC010000014.1 coordinate 9,128, forward strand.
TTTTAGACATCACTAAAACGGTAGTATCGGTTTCAACAATAATCAAGTCATTTACTCCAAAGGTTATGATTGGTTTCTGGGAATAAATAATATTATTATGACTCTGTAATCCAAAATGGGGACCAAGAGATAGATTATTTGATTTATTCACAGAGAACACCTTTTCCAATGCCGACCAGGAACCAATGTCGTTCCATTGAAAAGAAGCTGGGATAACCAGTACTCTCTCTGATTGCTCCATAATACCGTAATCGATGGAAATCGATGGAAGCGTTTTGAATACCTGAGATTTCACAGTTTCTAATTCTAGCGTTCCCCAATAGTGTTGAATAGTATTAAGCCCCTGAAAAAGGTCAGGCATATGGGTTGCTATTTCTTCTAAAATGGTTTGGGCCTTCCAAATAAATATTCCACTGTTCCAGAGATAGTTAGGGTTGGAAAAAAAATAATTTGCTTTTTCGATATCTGGTTTCTCAATAAACTCAAGCACCTGACAAGCTTTTATATCCTGCTTGCAAAATTTCTCATCTCCATAGTGAATATAACCATAACCAGTGTGCGCTTCATTTGGCGTTATTCCTAAAGTAATAAGGTAATCTTTTATTCCAATTTCACAACCAAAATCAACAATTTCACGGAATCGTTCTTCATCAAAAATCAGGTGATCAGAAGGAATTACAATCATGACTTCGTCGGGGTTTTCATGAGCTATTGTGAGAGCACCTAATCCAATGCAGGGAGCAGTATTTCTCCCAACTGGTTCAATAATGATATTTTTTTCTAATAGAAAAGGAACCTCCTTTAAGATTTCGGATTTAAAATTTTCCTGGGTTGCAACATAAATGCCATTCTCCCCCACCAAAGGAAGAATTCGATCAACTGTCATCTGAAAAAATGTTTTGTTCATTAAAGCCGCAAATTGTTTCGGTTTTTTTGAAACACTTAACGGCCAGAGACGTTCACCTTTTCCGCCTGCCATTATGAGGGCGATTGGCATGAGTATCATCTCCATTTACCATCGTGAAATAATAATCATATTATATCTTTCCCCGCAAACTGTCGATTCATTACTTAATAATAATTTATACATGACCTAGTTACCTATAATAAAATTCACCATTCGTCCGATAAACTATGGTGTAGGGAGGTAAAAAATGAAAACATTCTTTTTGGTGGTGTTGCTTGTTCTTACAACAAATACTATTAGTTTTGCAATAGCGAATTTGGAATTAAACTATCCACAAAATAAATCGGACACCTTTTTTTTGAAAAACCAGTGTTTCGTCCAAGAATCACCTAAAATCATGATGAGTGGATTCAATTTTTATTCATCTTCAGGAAATATATCAAATAGAAATTTTTATCAACGCTACCGAATCCACTTCTTCACCTTTTCTCTCATTCTAATAGGAGTGTTTTTTGGGGTTTTCTACACAAGAATGACTCAACCCCCAATAAAAAAATGACCAGCAAACCGATCGGCGAAATATTAGTTGAAAAAAATCTTATTACCAAGAAACAGTTAGCTCAGGCCCTTGAGCTCCAAAAGGAAACTGGAAGTCTTTTGGGAGAAATTCTTGTTTCCCTTGGTTCGATAACCCCTCTTCAGCTCTATCAAGTTATTACTCAACAAGGTCCTTATGAATACGCTGGAGAAAATCTCGATCTCCTTGTCCAAGAAATAGACCCAAAGTTACTCTCGCTTTTCAATTCCCAAGACTTTTTTCAGTTTTCCTTTTTTCCCTTTCGCTACCATCATGAGGAATACGAAATCTTGACTCCCAATCCCAACAATGTATCACTTCGACAGTTTTTAGAAGAGAAATTTCCAGGAAAAAAGTTCACTATGAAATTAATCACGCCCTACGAATTGGATTGGCTGGCTCATATCTTTTTTAAAGATAAGTTTTTGCAAGAAGCCACTTCCGGCCTTTTTTATCGCTCTCCAGAGGAATCAGCAATGAGAGTTTTTACTCCTTTTCAGTGGATCATTTTAGGTGCTTTATGCGCTCTTATAACAATTGGTATTTTTACTCTCCCTCGCTTAACCTTACTAATTTTGTTGGGTCTAGCTAATCTTTTTTATGCAATGAATGTAATATTTCGGTTTGTACTGAGCTCTTCCGGAGCAAAGCTTGACACAACAAGCTCATTATTCAAAAAAAATGAGTATCAGCTTCGCCCCAGCGATCTCCCTATATACAGCATTTTGTTGCCCCTTTACCATGAACCTCCAAGCGTGATTCGTCAGCTGACAACCGCTATTCGAAATCTTGATTATCCACCTGAAAAACTTGATGTCATATTTCTTATCGAAGAAGATGATCATGAAACCTTGATTCATTGTAAAGCTGAAAAACCACCTTACAACGTTCGCTTTGTCATTGTTCCCGAAGGAATACCCAAAACCAAACCTCGAGCCTGCAATTTTGGGCTGGCTTTTGCACGGGGTGAATTTCTCACCATTTATGATGCTGAAGATATCCCTGAAAGAGATCAACTCAAAAAATCGGTAGCTTATTTTCGCTCATCATCCCCGGACATTATGTGTTTTCAAAACGCTCTCAATTTTTATAATGCCAATCAAAATTTCCTCACTCGATTATTCACTTTAGAATATTCCTACTGGTTTGATTACCTCCTTCCCGGTCTTTATATCAATCACTTACCCATACCTCTCGGAGGAACATCCAATCATTTTCGTACCCAGATCCTGCGAGAATTGGGAGGATGGGATCCGTATAATGTTACTGAAGATGCTGATTTAGGTATGAGAGCTAGTTATCGAGGTTATCGGGTCGGTATTCTTCCTTCAACAACTTTTGAAGAAGCCAACAGCCAAGTAAAAAATTGGATTCGCCAACGTTCTCGCTGGTTAAAGGGATATCTGCAGACCTTTTTGGTTCATAATCGCCATCCTCTCCAGGTTATCCGGAATTCAGGTTGGAAAGGATGGTTTACCCTCCAGGTATTTATTGGTGGAACCACTCTTGGGCAGGCATGTTCTCTCATTTTGTGGATTCTCTTTTTTATCTGGCTTTTCAATCGGGGTGAATTTCTGCAAAGCTATTTTTCCGGTCCTATCTTATACTTAGGAGTTTTTAACCTTACCATTGGTAATTTTTTAGGGATTTATCTGAGCATGTTGGCAGTTTTCAGAAGAGGAATTGACCAGCTTATTTTTTATTCACTTTTAAATCCTTTGTATTGGTGGCTTACCAGTATTGCTGCTTGGAAGGGTATCATTCAACTTTTTACCCGACCCTTTTTCTGGGAAAAAACTATTCATGGGTTACAGTTAGAGGAAAAACAGGATGAATAAAAAAACCATTCCTGCCATTATTTTCTATGTATTCTGCTTTTTTCTCTTTTATTTCTTTACTCTTTTAGCACGAGAAAAAGGGTTGATATCATCCGAAGTTGATTTTTATAGCAACCGGGCACAAATCTTTTTTTCTTCCGGAGCCGAACAACCGAAAATACTCTTTCTTACCTATCCCTTCTTGCCTTTTCTCTTTGCTTTGATCGGTTACCTTCCTATTCTCATTCCTCCGGTTATTGGAATCTTTACCATTTGGCTATTGTCCAAAATGATCATTCAGAAAAACCTGCCACCATTTTTTATTCTCTTGATAATTGCTTCTCCTTTTTTTCTCTTGTCGCTTTCCTACCCTTCATTTTTCTTGTTAGCACTTTTTATTACCATTACCATCGTCAATATCGTGCAATATCATGAAACCCAGTCTATTTATTTTTTCTTTCTTGCAGGAATAAGCCTTGGAATAGGAACTTTAACTCAATTATCCTTTCTTTGGGCTGTTATCCCAGTGATCATTTTTCAATGGTTTTTTTTCCGTGACTCACTTTTAAGAAAAACTTCCCTTTTTCTAGTATCACTCTTTCCTCCAGCTTTTTTCCTTGCTACTATCCTATTTTTTAATTGGGTTTTTTCTGGTGATCCCTTTTTATTTCTCAATACTTCTTCGCTGAACCTGAAATATTATCTTCCAGAACTTTTAACCTCATCTTCATATAATTTACCGATGTTTTTTTCTAAACTTTGGTTTATTTATCCCTTTCTTGGATTGCTCTTTTTTCAAGGTAAGGTAAGAATTTTCTGGATGATTAGCGTCATCATTCTCTCTTTTATTCTTTTTCAAAATCAGCCTCTGTTTCTTCCGATTTCATTTTTGACTATCATTGGTCTTCTTCTTTGGAATAAAAAAAGTGGTTATCAGCTTATTACTGGCATTATCGTATTCCTTTTGGCTTCAGGCTTGGGGTGGTATTTCTTTTTAAACCATCAGGATTCCTATTTTTCAGCTCAAGGCTCAAACCAAAAGACTCTTTCTCCTAATCAATCGATAATGCAAAAAACTGCCCATTCGGATTCCTTGTTCTTCATCCATTTTGGTCAAGATCCTTTTCTTTCATTAAGCTGTGAATGACCACATTCTGAAATCGTTAATAAGTAAGGTAGTATTTATGAAAAAAACTTCGCCCATTAAGAAACCGACGTTGATATATGCTTTAGTTGTTCGCTGGCTTGTAACGGTTTTTCGACTAATTCATCTCCAACCAATCTTCCGTCACGAAAGTGAAGGATCCGCTTCGCATGATGTGCAATATCTCTTTCGTGTGTAACTAGAAGAATCGTTTTGCCTTGCTCATTTAAGTTCTGGAATATTTGTATTACTTCTTCACCGGTTTTGCTATCAAGATTTCCAGTTGGTTCATCTGCCAATAGAATACTTGGATCGTTAACCAATGCTCGCGCAATAGCAACTCGTTGAGATTCCCCTCCTGAAAGTTGGTTTGGATGATGAAATATCCGGTTTTCCAACCCCACTTGGATGAGGGTATTTTTAGCAATTTTTTTCCTTTGAGCACCGGAGACTCCAGCATAGATTAAGGGGAGTTCAACATTCTGAAAAGCGTTGAGTCGTGGTAGCAGGTTATAGGTCTGAAAAATAAATCCAATTTTTTTATTTCGTATATTCGCCAGAATATTTTCTTTTAATCGGGATACTTCTTGTCCTTCGAGATAATAATTGCCTTTGGTTGCTCGGTCTAAACACCCAACAATATACATTAAGGTTGACTTGCCCGAACCAGATGGTCCCATTATCGCAATAAATTCATCTCTATTGACTTGGAAGCTAACATCTTTGAGAGCGATAA
>JAGPGC010000015.1 GCA_018056205.1 Candidatus Atribacteria bacterium
CCTTTAGAAAAATCTTTACTGGTTTTAGGAGGAGGTTTAAGTGGAATGACCGCTGCTCTGGAAGCTGCCCAGCAAGGATTGAAAGTTTTTTTAGTGGAAAAAGAATCTGAACTGGGTGGAAACCTGCGGGGTTTTGATAAAAAGTTTAATTTGGAAGGAACTAACCTCATTGATTTATTAAAAATGCTGAAAGATCAGATTAATCACCAACCTAACATTCAAGTTTATCTTAATGCTCAAGTTCAAGAGGTTAATGGGTTTGTAGGAAACTTTGAAAGCATTATTAGTCAAACCGGCGTTGAAATTCTGGTGAAACACGGTGGAATTATAGTCGCTACCGGAGCTAAGCAATATCAACCCCAAGAATTCCTTTACCAAAAAGATCACCGAGTCATTACTCAAACCGAGTTAGAAAGACAACTTGACCAAAATAGTTTTCCTCTGGTCAATTCTGTCGTAATGATTCAATGTGTTGGTTCCCGTAACGATGAACATCCCTGGTGTAGCAAGATATGTTGTGGTACTGCAATTAAAAATGCACTCACCATTAAAGAAAAGAACTCTGACACCGAAGTGTATATTCTCTATCGTGACCTGCGAAGTTACGGGCTCCAGGAAAAATATTACCGAGAAGCTCGAACCCGGGGCGTAGTGTTTATTCGATTTGAAGATGATGATCCTCCCGAGGTCATTCAGCAAGGATCTACTCTCCAGGTGAGGATCAACAGTTCGGTGTTTCAAGAAAAAGTGACAATTCCTGCAGGTCGGGTGGTACTAAGTACGGGAATTGTTCCTCTTGAAACCAACATTGCCACTGGAAAAATGTTAAAAGTTCCTATCAATCAAGATGGCTTTTTCCTGGAAGCTCATGTCAAGCTCCGACCGGTTGATTTCGCTACCGATGGTGTCTATGTTTGTGGTCTGGCTCATAGTCCAAAATCTGCTCTGGAGAGTAGGTTGCAAGCTAAAGCCTGCGTAGCCCGGGCGATGAATATTTTGAGCAAAGATCAAATCCAATCAGAAGCCCAAATTGCTTATGTTCTTAAAGAACGGTGCACTGCTTGTGGCGATTGTGAAAAAGTATGTGCTTATAAAGCTGTAAAGATCAATCAAGAAAAGAAGATAGCCGAGGTCAATGCCGCTCTATGTAAGGGATGTGGTCTATGTAGTGCGACCTGTAAAAGCACCGCTATCAAGGTTCAAGGATTTGCTCCTGAACAGCTTATATCTGAGGTGGAATACTTATTATGAGTAAATCGTCTTGGGATCCAAAAATTGTTGCTTTTCTCTGTCATTGGTGTAGCTATGCCGGTGCCGATTTAGCGGGGGTCAGTCGTCTGCAATATCCTCCCAACATCCGGGTTATTCGAGTTCCTTGTTCTGGCGCCATCAATCCCTTATATATTTTCAAAGCACTACGAGAAGGAGCTGATGGAGTTCTGGTTTCTGGTTGTCATCCTGGTGATTGTCATTACATCAGTGGAAATTATTATGCCCGACGTAAATTTTATATTCTCAAGGAATTGCTGATCTGGACAGGTATTGAAGCCGATCGTATTCAATTTTCTTGGGTTTCAGCTTCCGAGGGTCAAAAGTTCTCTGAGGTAGTCACCGAGGTTGTCAATGCTGTCAAACTTCTCGGTCCCTCCCGAAAATTAGTTAAGGAGTTTTCCATCAATGTTTGAAAGTATCCTTAAAGAATTAGTAAAAAAATTACTCCGAGAAAAAACGGTTGATTTGGTTATTGGTTACGGATCCTCTCAGTATCCTTTTCGGACTGAGCCTCTTTTAATAAATAAGGAAGAGCAAGTAGCTACTTTAACTTGGAATCCTTTTTGCGGAAATAACTTAGCCCGTTATTTGAAATACTACAAAAATACCCAACACAAAATCGCCTTAATGGTTAAAGGATGTGATTCCCGGGCTGTTCAAGTTCTCCTTAAAGAGGATCAAATTAAAAGAGAGCGACTTTATTTAATTGGTCTTCCCTGTTCGGGTCTGGTTAATCAAGAAAAGCTTCTAAAGCAATTTCCTCAAGCTTCACTGGAAGATTTCGAATGGAAGGAATCGGGTTGGTTCTATCAGGGGAAGAAAATCAACCCTAGTTTACTACTGGAGGAAACCTGTCTTCGCTGTCGTCATCCCAATCCCACCGAATATGATGAGCTTGTTGGTGAACCTATGACAGATAGTCCCTACCAAATCTATCAACAGGATTACTTAGAACCGGTTGATTCCCTCTCAGCGGAAGAAAGGTGGAACCGGTGGTCGAAGGAAATGAGCAAATGCATTCGCTGTTATGCTTGCCGGAATTCCTGCCCCCTGTGTTATTGTCAGGAATGTTTTGCCGAGAGTACCCAGCCTCAATGGGTCAGTCCGGCTCCAATTCCTTCAGATAATTTTCTTTTTCACTTAGTTAGAACCATGCATATGGCTGGTCGTTGTGTGGAGTGTGGAGCTTGTGAAAGAGCTTGTCCGGTTTCTATTCCCATTGCCCAGCTGCCTCTTAAAGTTGAGGCAATCATCCGGGAACAATTTCAATTTGAAGCCGGAACTGACCAGGAAAGTACCGCTCCTTTACTCACTTACCAGGAAAATGATCCTGGAGACTTTATAAAGTGAGGTGATGACCATGAAATCTGGTAAAATCACAGAAACCAATCTCCTCCAATGGATAAAAACCCAACAAAAAAACTTTTTAATCACTGAAAAAGTGGTTCATCATCAACCTGACTTTTTCTTCGATGAATCCAACGAAATAAAAAATGTGAAAGAGGCTCTTTTCCTCTCCTGGGATAAGCTTTTTAATTACCAATGGGAAAATCAACAATGGCAAGTCGAGGATATCCAGCCTTCAGTACCACCCCGATTCCTAATGGCCTTACCTTGTGAAATCCGAGCTATTTATGAAGTGCTTGATCGGGTTTTTCTCCAACTTTCAGAAATCGAAAGTGCCTACTCCCTTCGTCGTCAAAGTTTAAAAATTGTTATTTTGGGATGCATCAATCCCGAACCAACCTGTTTTTGCAGCCGGGTTGGGGGAAATCCCCTTTGGTCGCATCCTGAGGCTCTTTTTATTCTGCCTTTTCATGATGGATATTTTCTTGAAACCAATAAACCAGAACAATTTGACATTATAGAAAAAGCTGCTTCTCTCAACACCACCGAAAGAGAAGAGATTGATAACCTACGGAAACAGTTGGAAGAAAAAACCATTCAGGAAAAACTCTCTGCAGACGTCCCTCAGGGACTTTATGACCTTTTTGAAGACGAAGAATGGGAAAACCTGAGCTGGAAGTGCTTAAATTGTGGAGCCTGTACCTATCTCTGTCCCACCTGTCAATGTTTTGATATAAATGCCGAAGGTCGTTTGAAGGGTTTCCAACTCAAAACCTGGGATTCCTGTATGTTCCCCAAATTTACCCTTCATGCTTCCGGACATAATCCTCGACCAACTTTCAAAGAAAGAGTCCGTCAAAGAGTTCTCCACAAATTTTCTTACTTTCCTCTCCGCGAGGAAGGACATTATGGGTGTGTTGGCTGTGGTAAATGCATCGAAATTTGTCCGGTAAACTGGAACATTCGAGAAGTTGTTGAAAGGATGGTAAAAAAAATTGACAATCAACATAAAAAATAAAAACATTTACCTTCCCAAATTATATCGAATAATGGAAATTATCCCCGAGACCTCTGACATTAAGACCTTTCGCCTTGATTTAGAGGATGAAAATTATTCCCATCTTCCCGGACAATTTGCCGAGCTTTTTGTTCCAGGAGTCGGAGAAGCTCCAATTTCGATTACTTCCTCTCCAACCCAAAAAGGAATTTTAGAATTCAGCATTAAAAGAATCGGTTTGGTAACTTCAGCTATCCATCGCCTCAATCTTAACGATCGTTTGGGAATTCGGGGACCCTACGGAAACTCATTTCCTCTTGCTGATCTAAAGGGTCAAAACCTACTTTTTATTGCCGGTGGTATTGGATTAGCTCCACTTCGGTCCTTAATTAATTATGTTTTAGATTCTGAAAAACGAAATCAATTTAAAAAAGTAACTATCCTCTATGGTGCTCGTTCACCGCAAGATCTAGTATTTAAATGGGAATTAGAAAAATGGAAAAATCGAGAAGACCTTACTTTCTGGCTTACTGTGGACCGAGGAGATGAACAGTGGAGAGGAACAGTAGGATTGGTACCTAATGTGCTCAAGGAAAATATCCAAGTTAATCCACAGGAGTGGAAATCCATCATATGTGGTCCTCCTATTATGATCAAGTTTACCATCAAGGCATTATTAGAAATGGGTTTTCAACCTCCCGACATTATTACCACTTTGGAAATGAGAATGAAATGTGGCTTGGGAAAATGTGGCCGTTGCAATATTGGACCTCATTATGTATGTAAAGATGGACCGGTTTTTAACTACCAACAACTCCAGAATATGCCTGAAGAATATTGATGGAGGCGCTTTTATGAATTTTCAGGAAAGCATTCAAGCTCTCTATTCTTTAATTAATTATGAAAAAACCCATTTTTCTTATTCTGACCTCAAACTGGATCGGATGAGAGAATTTATTACCTTGCTTGGACGTCCCGACACCAATTCACCAGTGATCTTGGTTGCTGGTACCAAAGGAAAAGGTAGTACTTGTTATTTTTTAGAACGTATTTTAGCTTCCCAGCAGAGAAGATGCGGTTTATATGTCAAACCCCATCTTCTTACCTTTCGGGAAAGAATCCGATTTAAGGGAGAACTGATTCAACCTGATGAATTAGCTCAATTAGTAACTGAAATTTTTCCCATTATCGACTATATGGATAAATATTCTCTTTATGGAAAACCTACCTACTTTGAGGTTTCGGTTGCTCTTGCTTTTCAATATTTTAAAAAAAGAAACGCTGATTATTCGGTGATGGAAGTTGGCCTCGGCGGTCGTCTGGATGCTACCAATGTGAGCGAGCCATTCTTAACCGTTATTACCCCCATTAGCTACGACCACACCGAAATATTAGGTACAACTATTCCACAGATCGCCAGTGAAAAGGCAGGTATTCTTCGACCTCAGGTCCCCCTTATTTTAGGAACCCAGGAAAAAATCCAAGCCAAAACCACCATTTTAAACATTGCTGAAAACCTACTGGTTCCGGTATTTCCTTTAGAAAATTTTTATTCCTATCGAATTTTAAAGCGCAGCGAGAAAGGGTCGATTTTTGAGTGGAAGGCAAAGTCCGGTAGAGAAGGAATTTTATCCTTACCGCTTTTGGGTGACCAACAGATTGAAAATTTTCTCACTGCCTTACTTAGTGCCGAACGTTTAGGTTACTGTCCTACCAACCAGCAACTCCAAAATCTTCTTAACGAAACATTTTGGCCGGGAAGAATTCAAATTGTCAATTCATCACCAATGACTATATTTGATGTGGCTCATAATCAGGCATCTTTTGCCACTTTACGTCATACCCTAAAAGACTACTTGGGAATCCAGCAAGCCGTTTTCCTTTTGGGATTTCTGAATGGAAAGGACTTTCCAGGAATTGCTCACGAACTTGCTCAGATGCAATCCAAAATTATTCTAACCACAGCATTTAATCCCAAAGCTGCTTTTCCATCTGATATCATTCACTTCTTTTCACCCTACGTTACCTATCATGAAGTCATCAACAACCCCTATCAAGCCTGGGAGAGAGCTCTGCAATATGCCAGCGACCTCCGCTTGCCCTTAGTGGTAGCTGGCTCATTTTATTTAGCAAAATTATTAAGTGATAAACTCAACGTAACCCTTTCCAAAGAGGAGGTAGAGTTATGATTATAGTCGCCGAAAGAATCAACGCCACTCGGAAACCTATCCGGGAAGCGTTAGAGAAAAAAGATCGGGAATTTTTTATTCAAGAAGCCCAAAAACAAGAAAAAGCCGGCGCTGCCTTTATTGATGTGAACGCTGGTACTGAAGCCACTAAAGAAATACCTGATCTTAAATGGTTGGTCGAATCTATCCAAGACGAGATCGAGATTCCTCTTTGCCTTGATTCCGCTAACGATCAAGCTCTGGAAGAAGCTCTCAGTGTGTACCACAAAAAAGAAATTATGATCAATTCATTTACCGCTGAAGAAAATCGGATTAAAACTTTGCTCCCGATAGTAAAAAAATACAATGCCTTAGTAGTTGGATTGGCAATGGGTGAGGGGGGAATTCCCCAATCGGTTGAAGAGCGGATGAAATTAGTGGATATTTTAGTCAAAGCTGTTGATGATTATTCCATTCCCCGCGAAAACCTCTTCGTCGACCCATTGGTTGTTCCTATCGGGACTGATCAAAACCAGGGAAAGTTGTTTTTGGAAACCCTCCAAGCAATTCCCCAAACCTATCCCGGGGTAAGGACCATTTGTGGTCTCAGTAATATCTCCTTTGGAATGCCTAATCGGCGTCTTATTAATCGGTCTTTTTTGGCTTTGAGTATTGGATACGGCCTTCATGCTGCTATCATTGATCCTCTTGACGACAAACTTATGGGGATTCTTTTTGCTTGCGAAACTTTGATGGGTCGTGATGATTATTGTATGAATTATCTGGCTGCTTTTCGAGCTGGTCGACTCAATGAGTAAATATTTTAACGACAATATAAATGAAAAGTTGAAATCCTCAGCTCTTTAATAAATGATGGAGAGATGGGAATATCAGGAAATGAGCACTTATTTTCCTCTGGTAATGAAGTAAAAAAGGGGTATAATACCACTGAAAAGAGGTGTTTCCTATTCAATTAACCAAGGCTAGGGAATTTCGTCGTTATATTGAAGATCATTATCAATTCGGAGACTTCGCCTTGATTCGTGGTCGAGAAGAAACTGCTGAGATTGGTTTTGTTTTTGCCGATGAAGATGTGAGTAACTGGCCGTTTCTTTATAAAAAAGCCGATTATATTTGCGATCATTTTGAAAAAAGGCTAAAGGAAGAAGGTCTAAATTCGGCTGCCCACTCTCGAGTAGGAAAAGACTTGGATTTTATCACGGTGTCAATTGTGATCCATCTTCAAACTTTTCCCGAGGATGAAATACATCATATTGCCGACATAATAATGAATATCCTTCGAGAAATAAACCCCTATCATAAAAATGAAAATTAAACAACGAGGAGGCTACCATGAAGTTCAGAGGGAAAATAGTTATCACTTTTAAACCAGGGGTATTTGATCCTCAAGGAGTAACCATAAAAAATGCACTCCATTCCCTTGGTTATCTGGAAACGGACGAGGTTAAAACTGGTAAATATTTCGAAGTTAATCTTGACTCACCCAATCAGGATACTGCTCAAAAACGCTTAGAAGAGATGTGTGATCAATTGCTGGCAAATCCGGTAATTGAAAAGTTTCACTTCACCATCGAACCCTCTGATAGTTAAGGAGCCTCCCATGAAATTTGGTGTTGTAGTTTTTCCCGGTTCTAATTGTGATTATGATTGCCAGCATGTTCTCTCTGAAGTTCTCGGTCAGGAAACCGAAATGCTTTGGCATGAAAACTGTGATCTTAAGGAATGTGATTGTATCATTCTTCCTGGTGGTTTTAGTTATGGGGATTATCTACGTACTGGTGCCATTGCTCGTTTCTCACCAGTCATGGAATCAATTCGAAATTTTATCGAGGGAGGAGGATTAGTCATTGGAATCTGTAATGGATTTCAGATTTTAGTTGAAAGTCAGCTCTTACCTGGTGCACTACTTCCCAATCAGCCTGGTCGCTTTATTTGTCGTTATGTATACCTGCGAGTTGAAAATTCCGAAACTCCCTTTACCCGGCTTTTTTATCCAGGAGAAGTCATACGAATTCCTATTGCTCATCATCAAGGGAATTACTTTATTCCCGATTCTTCTTTAGTTACTCTTCAAAATAACCGTCAAATCCTTTTCCGCTATTGTGATGCTGAAGGACAGATTAATCCGGAGTCAAACCCCAATGGATCAGTTGGCGCGATCGCTGGAATTATGTCTTCTTCCCAAAATATTATGGGGATGATGCCTCATCCCGAAAGGTCATCGGAAGATTTGTTAGGTTCACAAGATGGGAAAAGAATATTTCTCTCAGTTATTCAATGGTGGGAGGAAAAACAACATGCCAAGAAATGAACAAATCCAGGTTGCCCGTGAGTTAGGACTCCGTGATGAAGAATATCAAAGAATTCTCAATATATTAAAGCGTCAACCAACCCCAACCGAACTTGCTATGTTTTCAGTAGAATGGTCAGAACATTGTGGATATCCTCATTCTCGCCGTTGGTTTGAACTCTTCCCACGAGAAGGAAAATTCCCAGTTTTGGTTGGTGAAGATGCGGGAGGAATTGTGTATCAAGGACAGGCGATCGTTTTTAAAATGGAGAGCCACAACCATCCATCCCAAGTCGAACCTCGGCAAGGAGCAGCCACCGGAATTGGAGGGATTATTCGTGATATTTTTGGCAGTGGAGCTCGACCCATTGCATGCCTTGATTCTCTCCATTTCGGTCCTTCAGAGAATGCCCGTTCCAACTTTATTTTTAAAGGAGTAGTAGATGGAATTGCCTTCTATGGGAACTGTGTTGGAGTCCCTACTGTAGCTGGAGAACTTTATTTTCATCCCTCTTACCAAGGTAACTGCTTAGTAAACGTGATGAGTGTTGGAATAGCCCCCCAAAACCGCTTGGCTAAATCTTGGGCAAAAGGAAAGGGCAATCTCATTATCTATGCCGGGAATCGAACCGGACGGGATGGTATTGGAGGATGCAGCATTCTGGCTTCTCAGGAATTCAGCGGACAGGATGAGAAACGCCCCAGCGTTCAAATCGGGGATCCTTTTACTGAAAAATGTCTCATTGAAGCCACCTTGGAAGCTCTTGCTACCGGATTTCTGGTAGGAATCAAAGATATGGGAGCTGCTGGTTTAACTTGCTCTTCCAGTGAAATGGCAGCTGCCGGAGGTAGCGGAGTGAAAATTTATCTTGATCGTATTCCAGTTCGTGAAAAAGCTATGGAACCCTGGGAAATTATGATGTCCGAGTCTCAAGAACGTATGCTTCTCTGTGTTAAAAAGGGTTATGAAAACTCAATTTTACAAATATTTCACAAATGGGGATTAGAAGCAGTGGTGGTGGGAGAGGTTGTCGATGGAGATAAAATCACGATTGCCTTGGATAATCAAATTGTTGCTGATATCCCTGCTCAAGAATTAACCAAACCACCGATTTATACTCCTCCTGCTGAAAAACCAGCTTATCTTAAAACTATTAATCGTCTAAATTGGAATAATATTCCTTTACCAGAAAATTGGAATGAAGTTCTATTCCAATTAATTGGTTCTCCTAACCTTTGTTCCCGACACTCAATTTTTGAACAATATGATCATATGGTACAAATCAACACTACCATTCTTCCGGGAAATGGGACAGTAGTTCTTCGGATGAAAAATTTTCCTTGGGGTATTGCGGTTACCACAGATTGCAACCCGGTATTTTGTTACCTTGATCCCTATCAAGGGACACAAATTGCCATAGCTGAAGCTGCCCGTAATCTAGCGGCTTGCGGAGCTCAACCAGCTGGTATAACCGATTGTTTGAATTTTGGAAATCCCCAGAAACCTGATCGTTACTGGCAATTTATCGAAGCTGTAAAAGGAATAAGTGATGCCTGCAAATTTTTTAACCTTCCAGTGGTAAGTGGCAACGTTTCCTTTTATAACGAAAGCCCAACTGGTCCTATCCATCCTACTCCTACCATCGGGATGATTGGTATTATTGAAAAGGTGGAAAAAGCTGTCAATGCTTCTTTTAAAGAAGAAGGTGATTGCCTAATCCTCCTGGGCGAAACTCGAGAAGAATTTGGCGGGAGTGAATACTTGCGGATCATTCATAATCTTGAATTAGGACCGGTTCCCAAGCTGGACCTGCAAGCAGAAAAAAACCTCCAAGAGTTTTTAATTGAAGCCGGGCAGCAGGGATTGGTTCATTCCGCTAGTGATCTGAGCGAGGGTGGATTAGCCTGTGCTTTAGGTGAGGGGTGCATATGCGGCGAAAAACCAATAGGGTGTTCAGTAACCTTAGATGACCTACCTAATATCCGCTTGGATGCCCTTTTGTTTGGAGAAAGCTGTGGTAGAGCTTTGATTTCCTGTAAATCAGAAAAAACTCCTATCCTTGAAAAACTCGCTCAGAATAAGAAAGTTCCCTTTTTTATTATTGGGAAAGTTACTGGCAAAAATCTGACTATTCGTAAAAATCAGCAATCAATTATTTCAGTTCCAATAGAGGATTTAAAGAAAGCCTGGTATCGTACCTGGTAATTTTCTCTCTATTTGAGGATGCTACTTAAAATGACCTCTTATAAAAAGGTCGCAGTGAGTATAGAGTAGCCCCCTCACCCTGACCTTCTCCCACGGAGGGGCGAGGGAAAAAAGAATAAAATAATAAATAGTTCCTTCTCCTTTGATGGGAGAAGGTGAGGATGAGGGTGAAATTTTTATCATTCATAACTTACTATTCACTTCTTGCTATATCTAAAGGGGAGGTTCTCACGGCTTAAAAAAACCAAGACACAGAATGTCGGGTCATTAAATCGTTCCTGTCTTGAAATGGAGGAATCTATGGCTGGTGAAAAATGCGGTATATTTGCCGCCTACGGGATAAAAAATGCTGCTGAATTGATTTTTCATGGATTATTTTCGCTTCAACACCGGGGTCAGGAAAGTGCTGGAATGGTTGTTTCCGATCAATTTAGTATCAGAGAATACAAAGGGATGGGTCTGGTATCAGAGGTTTTTCAAAGTGATACGCTAAAAAAGTTAACTGGTACAATTGGACTTGGACATGTACGATATTCCACCACTGGTTCAACGTCTTTAAGAAACATCCAGCCTTTTATTGGAGAATGCCGTTTTGGTAATATCTCGATAGCTCATAATGGGAACCTGGTTAATACCAACTCCCTCTGGAAAAAATTAGGAAACCAGGGAGCGGTATTCCAATCGACCATGGATACTGAAATGATCCTTCACCTAATCGCCCAAAGTTCTTTCGATGGTTTTGAAGATGCTGTCAAGGAAGCACTCTGGGAAATTCGGGGAGCTTTTTCCTTGGGAATTATGACTGAAAAAAAGATAATCGCTGTTCGTGATCCCTGGGGTTTCCGACCTTTAGCTTTGGGAAAATTAGATGGAGGCTATCTAATAAGTTCAGAAAGTTGTGCATTCGATATCGTTGGAGCTCAATTTATTCGAGAAATTGAACCTGGAGAGATGTTGATAATCGATGAAAATGGTCCTCGTTCTCTTTTTTATGCCCATTCTCAGCGAAAAGCCTTCTGTATTTTCGAGCTCATTTACTTTTCTCGTCCTGATAGTATCATTTTTGGTGAAAGCGTTTATGCAGCAAGAAAAAAAATGGGATGGGTTCTGGCTGAAAAAGAAGATTATGATGCTGATATGGTCATTCCGGTTCCTGATTCAGGAATATATGCAGCACTAGGTTTTTCGGAAAAATCAAAAATTCCTTTTGAATTAGGAATGATTCGAAATCCCTATGTGGGAAGAACTTTTATACGCCCTGGCCGGGAAATCCGCAACTTAGCAGTAAAACTTAAATTAAATCCAATGAAAAGTCTTCTTAAAGGAAAGAAAATTATCATTTTGGAAGATTCTATTGTAAGAGGTAACACCTCAAGAGAAAGAATTAAAACTCTAAAAAGTGCGGGAGTGAAGGAAGTACATATGCGAGTTACCTCACCTCCTCACTGTCACCCCTGTTATTATGGGATTGATTTCCCTACCAGTGAAGAACTTATTGCCTGTCGTATGAATCAGGAAGAAATAAGACAGTTTCTGGGCTTGGATAGCCTCCGTTATATTGACATCGCTGGTCTTAAAAAGAGTGTTTCCAAACCTGGAGAGAATTTTTGTTTTGCTTGTTTCAATGGCGATTACCCGGTAATACCTGATAAAGGTTTAGGCAAATTTATTTTAGAAGAAAACAACCAGAAAGTTAAAGACGTATTCATTTAAGTTTTTAAATAATCAGCCAGTTGGTTAGCATAAGACCGGCATTCCTTCTCAGCCCGATCATCAAAAGATTTAATAGCAACTGGTCCGTAGTGACTTCCGTCTGCCATTCCTTTGACCAGCATCCCATGAATAAGCAAAGCAGAAAGAATGGAAAGGATTGCGGTTTCGTTTCCTCCAGCAACATTTGCCGAAGAAGCGAAGGCGCCACCCAACTTGCCATCCAAACGACCGTGCAAGCGAATGCTATCATCTAACAGCTTTTTAATTTCAGCTGCCATGGTTCCATAGTAGGTTGGTGTGCCGATTATGATCAGATCATAATCTAAGAGTTTGTTGACTTCCACTTGGTCAGGAGTTAAAATATCTACTGCAATTTTCCTCTTTTCGAGTTCTTCGGTTATGGTTTCGGCCATTTTTCTGGTTGTTCCAGAACGGGTATAGTAAATCACGATTGCTTTAGACATGGAATACCCTCCTAAATAAATTGTTTTATTGTTTTACATTTTATCATAGCCCTATATCCTGGTACTACTTAGAGGATAAATCAACTTTAACAAAAAATCAAAAAATGTGTTAGAATGGTAAATCTGGATAATTTATCGTGAAAACCCAGTTATCAGTGATGAGTAAAAAGTGATGGGTTTAAATGCCACCCTTATTCTTACCTTCTTCCATCAAGGGGGAAGGAACACTTATTATTTCAAATTTCTTTCCCCTCGCCCCTTGGTTGGAGAGGGTCAGAGTAAAGGGTGTTATTTTCATTCTCGACTATTGCAGGAATCCGGCATGATACTTTATTTGGTTGAAAATCCAAAAGTCATTTGTTAATATAGTCCAAGTTTATTTTCTTCGGGAGGGATATAGATTGATCGTTGATGAACTTGATAAAATTCGTGAAATCGAAAAAATGAAAGAAAAAGAATTAAAAGAAGCACAAAGACAGGCTAATCAATTACTTCTTGAAAATGAGAAATTGGTTGAACAATATCATACCCAAGCACTTCTGGAGGCTGAAAAAAAAGCTGAAGAAATCAAAAATAACTTACTTAGAGAAGCTCAAATAGAAGTCGAAAAAATTCTCAAAAGTTATCAAGAAGAAGCTGACATCCTTCAAAAGGAAATTTCCCAGAGAATACCAAAGGTAGTGAGTTATCTTTTAGAGAAAGTGTGGCAAGAATATGGCAATTAGGAATATGAAAAAGATTGAGATCCTCATTCATCGATCTCTACATGATGAAACTTTTGATTTGCTCCAGGACTTAGGAGTTATTCAAATAACCACTCAAAAAGATTTAAAAAATGAAGACCTTCCTGAGGAGTTTCATTTCGAGGATTTAGAACGGAATATAAACGAGGTTCACTACTGTCTCGATTTTATGAATAAATATAGACAGGAAAAACCATCATTCTTAGAAAGTTTTTTTCCCCTACCCATACCCATTCAGAAAAGTGAGTTTCTTGAAAAGGTGTTTGACCATAGTCAAACCTATAAAAGTTGCCAATTAATTGAAGAACGGTTTAATGCTATCCGAACTTCAATTAATCGTCTTAATTCCCAATTGGAGTTTCTAAAACGAATTGAAAACCTTCCCCTATCATTAGAAGATATTGGAACAACTCGTTACGTAAAGAGTTATCTTCTTGAAATGAATGAAATTCAATATTCAGCTCTTCAAATTCGTCTGGATCAAATTGGTAAGGAATATTCTCTTCATAAATTTCCTCAAAAAGAGAAAAAATGCTTCGCCTACCTCATTGTTCATCAAGACCTAATAAAACCGGTAGAAATGGCAATCACCGAAGAAGCTATCAGTATTCTTTCTCTCCCTCAAGCTTATGAAGGTACACCAAAAGAAGCTACTTTATCCGTTGAAAAGAAAATACAACAATTAGAGAAAGATCGGTCTAGCATTGAAAAACAAGCTTTTGCTCTTCTCAAATTTGAGCCCAAATTAAAAATTATTCTTGATCGGTATACCACTGAATTGGAAAGGTGTAATTCTGAAGCAAATATTTATAAAACTCACGATGTGTGTTTGATTTCTGGTTGGGCAATAGCTGAAACGATACCAATCCTCGAAGAAAAAATGGAATCAATTGGGAAGGAATGGGCTGTTTCTCAAAGAGATCCTGAACCTGGAGAAGATGTTCCCATCGCCCTTGAAAATGGGCCTTGGGCACAAAATTTTGATGTACTAACCAATCTCTACGGATTACCAAACTATACCGAGATCGATCCAACACCTTTTGTAGCAATCTTCTTTTTCG